>DAOWDF010000035.1 GCA_030639165.1 Alphaproteobacteria bacterium | reverse complement strand
GCTTTTTAGCTATATCTGAGAGCATATGGTAGTCAGCTTGGTTACGGATTTTGCTTTGAAGGTTTCTAAACAGCTCGTTGCATTGCTTTTTATGTATGCGCTCGTTTACCTCCTGACTAGTGAATGGGTTATAATCTTGGTATATATCCATCATTTCAGGAGCTATATTAAGCTTATCTGAGAATATATTTGCAATAGATTGGACGTATGTATTTTCGCTTGTGTAGAGTGCTGATCCTATGATTAATGTAGGGTCTGAGCCTATCCAGGCCATTTCCTGTGCGGGTATGCTAAAGCTTTTCCACCGCTCTATTGATGCGATTTCGTATGTTAGCCCGATTTCTTTAGCTGCTTTTACAGCGGCAATAATTGGATCTTTGTTTTTCCTATGTTGATCAATATTATGCTCGTAGAAGAAGGTGAGTGTATCTATACATATTGGAAATGGGAAGTTTTCTGCAGGGAAATGGAGCTTAGGGCTTAAAGTGTCTACCATCCTTTGTTTCGATAGTGTTTCTAATGTTTTTGCTCGCCCTTGCAGGGTTTGTGATATGCAGGAAAATATATCGGCTCTTAAGTTACGTAGGCATAGTTCATGCTGGCTGAGCTTTGGCGCGATGATCTTGCCTTTAATATTGTATTTACTATTTTTACTGTTAGGTTTATCACGTAAAAAATCACTATAAAGCTCTATGGCTTGGTATGTGAGGTTTAGCGCGTCATTACGTAAGTGGTTTTCGTTCTCAAAATCATCAAGATTTATAAAGCATAGGGCAAGGTAATGCTTGCCTTTTTTAGATAGAAAGGACTTACTTCTAGCGATTGCTACAAGTTCTGAGTTGTTCTTTTTTAACAGATGTTTGGAGTTTGTAATGTGGTCTATTATAGATGCACCACATTTTTGTCGTGCTATTTTGCATTTAGCGTTGGTAAATGCTTTTTCTCGTTCATCTTCTTTGTGGCTAATAAAGTCAATGTTTAGGTAGCGATAGCTGTCGCGTAGCTGTCGCTGTATTACATTACATATATGTTTTGCTGCTTTGCTATCGACGGTCATTTTTAATGGTAACAGATTATTGCTTAATGAATAAGTTATAAGGACATTTTTATATGTTATTTTGTGAATATGTATTGTTGCTATGGACTATAGCACTTAAATGTGTAGGATACTTAGTGGTTTTGAGTGCCATTATATATAACAAGAAGAAGCAGTGAAATGAATAGTGAATTATTAAAAGGTAAACGCGGTCTTATAATGGGAGTTGCTAATGAGCGCTCTATTGCATGGGGGATTGCTGAAGCTGCTGCGCAAAATGGCGCAGAGCTTGCCTTTACTTATCAGGGCGATGCTCTTTTGAAGCGGGTTAAGCCGTTGGCGGAGCGCGCTGGCTCTGATATTATTATTCCTTGCGATGTTACAGATGAGGGCAGCATTGACGCAGCATTCTCTGAGTTAGAAGAGAAATGGGGCAAGATTGACTTTGTAGTTCATGCAATTGCTTTTTCCGATAAGAATGAGCTTGATGGCATGTATCTCAACACCTCACGTGATAATTTCTTGAAGACGATGGATATATCGGTTTACTCATTTACTGCTGTGGCAAAGCGCGCTGCACCTTTGATGACAGACGGAGGCTCTCTAATTACCCTTACATATTATGGCGCAGAGCAGGTTATGCCGCATTATAATGTGATGGGCGTTGCTAAGGCTGCATTGGAAGCTTCTGTGAAATATCTGGCGGCTGATTTGGGTAAGGATAATATCCGTGTTAACGCTATATCTGCTGGCCCGATTAAGACTTTAGCAGCTAGTGGTATTGGTGATTTCCGCTTTATCCTGAAATGGAATGAGCTTAATGCTCCGTTGAAGCGTAATGTTACTATTGGTGATGTTGGTAAATCAGGCCTGTTCCTGCTCTCTGATTTGGGTAGCGGCGTTACTGGTGAGACTTTGCACGTGGATAGTGGTTATCATACCGTTGGAATGCTTAGCGTTGATAGTGTGGCTGAAACTGCTGAATTATTGCATAGCATGATACCTAAAGATAAAGATACTGCGGCCTGAAAGTAGAATTTATGGGCGATGAAATATGGTTCAAAGACTATAAGGTAGATTACCTCCAAGGTTTGCGTGATGCGAATATGGCGGAGCATGTAGGTTTTGAATTTTTAGAAATAGGTGACGGCTTTTTAAGTGGCCGTATTCCTGTGGATCACCGCACAACTCAGCCTTTTGGAATTCTTCATGGTGGGGCAAGCTGCGTTTTGGCGGAAACGTTAGGCAGTGTTGCTGCTTGGATGACGATAAACCCTGATACTCATCGCGCTGTTGGTTTAGAGATAAATGCCAACCATATACGCGCAGTGACAGAGGGGTATGTTGTTGGGGTTTGCACTCCGTTTCATATTGGAAGACGTACACAAGTCTGGCAAATTGATATGAGCGAAGAAGCAACAGGTAAACGTACAGCTATTAGCCGCATAACAATGGCGGTGATAGAGCAGGGCACTCTTTCTGCGCAGAAGGATAAAGTGGTGGTTGAGTAGTTTTATTTGTACATCAATGTGCACTTAAAACTGCGCACGCAATAGTATCTACACTTTGTCCAGAAACATTCCTTAGGTCTCCAACGTTGATTTCTTTACCAACCATGTACAACTTAGCTTCTTTATCTTGGAATGTTATTGTAAGATCACCTTTTACAAAAGTTACTTTTGCTCCATTGGTTCTAAATGCATCAATCATTTTTTGAGTATTAACTATGGTGTTTGCTCTTGGGTAAGCGACATGACCAAGGAGCTTTAGTTTTTGCTTTGATTTACTAGCCATTTTTTTGTCTTATTTTAGTATATTTTTATTACTACATATAGTTTACGTAACTTAAATAAGGTATAGTTTGGTGTTTTGTCAAAGTTTTTATTTATAATATGTTGAAATTACGCTAGGAAATACATATGTCAGGTAATAAATTCGGAAAATTATTTCAATATACAACTTTTGGTGAGAGCCATGGGGTGGCTATTGGAGCGGTAGTCGACGGTGTGCCGCCGCGTATTCCATTGGATGAGAGCTATATTCAGGCATTTCTTGACCTCAGAAAACCAGGGCAGAGCAAGCATACTACGCAGCGCAAAGAGGATGATATCGTTCAGATACTATCGGGCGTGTTTGAGGGACAGACTACGGGAACGCCGATTGCTTTATTGATACAAAATACCGATCAAAAATCTAAAGATTACGGCGATATAAAGGATAAATTTCGCCCCGGCCATGCTGATTTCACTTACCAAGAGAAATACGGCATTCGTGATTATCGCGGGGGCGGGCGCTCTTCTGCTCGTGAGACGGCAAGCCGCGTTGCTGCGGGAGCTGTGGCTCGTAAGGTGCTTGAAAGTCAAATAGGTGAGCAAGTGGAAATTCGCGCTTGTGTTGTGCAAATTGGCTCGGAGAAAATTAATAGAGATAATTGGGATTGGGATCAAGTTGGTCAGAACCCGTTTTTTTGCCCAGATGGGGCGGCGGCTAAAGATTGGGATGCGTATTTAAGTAAGGTGCGTAAATCAGGATCTAGCGCGGGCGCACTTGTTGAAATCCATGTTAGCGGTATTCCTGCAGGTCTTGGCGCGCCAGTATATGATAAACTGGATGCGGATATAGCTAAGGCTATGATGAGCATTAATGCGGTTAAAGCGGTTGAAATTGGTAACGGTTTTGATTGTGTTGATTTGTGCGGCGCGGAAAATGCGGATGAGATTCGTAGCGGCGTAGATGGGTCACCTGAATTCCAAAGCAATAATGCTGGCGGTATTCTCGGTGGGATCTCATCGGGTCAGGATATAGTTGCGCGCATTGCTTTCAAGCCTACAAGCTCTATTTTAACTCCTCGTAAAACCATTGATATTGACGGTAATGAGGCCGATATTATTACTAAAGGTCGTCATGATCCTTGCGTTGGTATTCGTGGCGTTCCCGTGGTTGAGGCTATGATGGCGTGTGTTTTGGCGGATCATTGGCTGCGCCATAAGGCGCAATGTTTAGAGGTTAAGTGATATGAGCAAAAACCCTTGGTCAACAAGTAGTGAAACAGCCGAGACCTCTGTTCCTAATGTAGCTAAACCTGCAAAACGTAAATGGCGCGTGCTTCCGATTTTATGGGGAGCACTCAAGAAGACATGTATGGCTTTGGGAGCTGTTATGCTTATATCCATTATAGTTAGTGGATGGATGGTGTCTTCGTTGGTTGGTGAGATCAAGGTTGAGCTTCCTGAGCAAATGGTGCTTTACATGGATCTTGATGGTGATATCGGGGACTTGCCAAAGCCGAGCAGTTTCGCAGATCCATTTTCTAACACAGGCAAAACTGTGAAGACTTTCATTGATGCGCTTAACCGTGCAAAGAACGATGATCGGGTTGAGGGCATTTGTGCTCGCCTTGTAGGTGGGAGATATGATCTTGCCCATATTCAAGAAATACGCGCAGCAATTAAAGATTTTAGAGAAAGCGGTAAGTTTGCCTATATCTATGCTCCATCTTATGGTGGTGGTTTGGGGAGTTATTATCTTGTTTCTAGCTTTGAAGAGATTTGGATGCAGCCAGTAGGCTCGGTTATGATTACTGGCATAAATGCAGAAATGCCGTTCTTGCGTGGGGCGCTCGATAAGATCGGGATTGAGCCGCAATTCTTCCAACGTAAAGAATATAAGAATGCATATGAAAGCCTCACAAATGAGAGTATGTCAGAGGCAAATCGCCACGCTATGAACTCTCTTGTTGCTGATCTATCTGATGTAATTACTGCCGATATAGCGGCTGATATGGGCATTAGTGAGCTTGAGTTTAAGGCTCTAGTTGATCGTGGGTTATTTACCCATAGTGAAGCATTGGCGGCTGGATTAATTGATAAGTCGGATTATGCGGATAAGTTGATTGAGAAGATTAATGAGCAAGTGACTGGCGACTCTAATTCTAAGGATTTGGCATACGTAAGTTTCGATAGATATATCGATGATATGATGGTGCAGGGTGATGATTTTGCGGCGCAGTTATTTAGTGGCGAAGTTGATGATAGTGATGATGAAGGTAGGCCTAAGGTTGCTCTAATTTATGCGGTTGGCACAATAATGGATAATGATGGAGCGGACGCTTCTATTCAGGCTGGGCTTATGGGAGGGCGCGTTGCTGGAGCGGATAAAATTGCGCGGGCTTTGTTTATGGCGGCAGAAGATACTAGTATTGATGCGGTTGTTCTGCGGGTTGATAGTCCTGGAGGGTCTCCTGTTGCATCGGAAACTATTTTGCGCGCGGTACAAAAGGTGCAGGAAGAGGGTAAAAGCGTTACTGTTTCTATGGGCGGAACTGCGGCTTCTGGTGGCTACTGGATTGCAAGTTATGCTGATCAGATTTTTGCTCTGCCAAGTACGATCACGGGATCTATCGGAGTTTTAGGCGGTAAGTTATCAGCGCAAAAATTATGGCAGAACCTCGGTATTAACTGGGAGAGTGTAAGCTGGGGTGATAATTCGGGCATGTGGTCGATGAATACGCCTTTCTCTGAAGGAGGAGAGGAGCGCATGAATGCAATGCTGGATAACATCTATGATAGCTTTGTCGCGCGCGTTGCGACGGGTCGAAAGATGAGCGTTGATGATGTCGAGAAGATCGCTCGCGGGCGGGTGTGGGTCGGTAAGTCTGCGCTTGATAAGGGTCTGGTTGATCAATTTGGCGGGCTTAATGATGCGCTGGATTATGCGGCTGTTAAGGCGGGCGCGGCGGATCGTAATGGCGCAAATATAGTGATCATGCCTAAGCCATTATCGGCGGTAGAGCGGTTCATAGAGATGCTTGAGGTGCAGGTGGCTGCTGGTGAGATGCTGGGCATTCAGGCTGCTTTATTGAGGAAATTACAGCCTATAATCTCTGAATTTATGATTATGAGTGATGCACGTAATAGTGTCTACAGCCCTGTTATAGACTTTTGAATTAGCGAGTATGATGAGGTAATGATTGTAAGTTGCTTGTTGAAGTTAGGTGTTTTAAATGTTTTTGTTCATTACCAAAATTGATTACAACAAGCCTATTCCCACCAAGTTCGCCTGTGCTGGTTCTATTAAATAGACGTACATTACCAGATATACTGTCGCCAATTTTCATGTCACTTGTTGTTATTTGCTTCCATAGGGTCGCCTGAGTAAATGTCTGGTTTATTGATTTAACTGAAACTGGTAAATGCAGATCAACACTAAAGTTTTCACCATCATTAGAGTTTGTTAGTGTACCAGTGAATTTGTAATCCATATTTTAACCTGCCTCTATAAAATTAAATCTTTTATAGGCTAGTGTTTATGGTAATGCAAGTTTTTTGTTTACCTTTGGTACGGATTCAAACATCTCCCGCAATTGATCATACATATCATGATAGGACATGATTATATGGTCGGGGCCTAGGTTCTTTTCTAGCACAGCAACAGCGGCGTTAAAGGCCACAGCTATTGGTAGTATTTGCGCCTCAATTAAGTTAGTAGCAGCAAGCGCGGCTACCACATCTTTATGGCGATCACCTAAATACCAAATAGTATCAGTGGGTTTTGGCTCAATATCCATACGCTTGAGGGCGAGTAGAATCCCTTGCGGGTCAGGTTTTGAATGGGTGATATCTTCACGAAATACAAAGGTTTTGAAATACTCATCAAGCTCGAATTTTTGCACAATATCATAGCCGTATCCTTTGCCAAGGCCATTACTGACGAGCGCTAGGGGGATATTGTTTTCTGCAAGTAAGCCCAAAACATCATATAGGCCAGGGCAGGGTTGCACGATTTGCTCGACAGGTTTGCGCCGTACCTTATGAATGGCGCGGTGAACGAGTAGGCGGGGCTTTTTCTTGTTTGGGTTCATCCATTCAGGGTCGTGCCATTCAGGCACTATTCGTCCCTTGCCGCCTCGCTTGAAAACCCAGCCAAAGAGCTTGGATATTTTATAAGCAAGGCTGTCGAAGAATTCCAAGATATGTAATAGGCGTGGGTTTATATGCCGCACCGCTGTTCCGTCCATATCGAAAATTACTATTGTTGGTTTTTCTAAGCTCATTGGCGCAATTCTAATGCTAAATCAGGTTTAAATCAAGGAGGAGGCGAGATTAGCGATATGATCTGCGGTTAAACCTGCTTCGTCGTATTGGATAGATGGGTCATTATGATCCTGAAATTTATCGGGCAGGGTCATGGTTCTGACTTTTAAGCCCTTATCCATGTGCCCGTTGCTTGATAAAAATTCTAGCACATAAGAGCCGAAGCCTCCGCGGGATCCTTCTTCGATTGTGATGATTGCTGCGTGGTTTTTGGCAAGGTCTGTTATCATGTCTTCATCTAAGGGTTTGGCAAATCTGGCATCTGCGATAGTTATATCTATGTCAGATTTCCCCTTGATAAGAGCGGCTGCGGATTTGCATTCTTCTAGTCGCGTCCCTAAATTCAGCAAGGCTAGTTTCTTGCCTTTTTGGATTATGCGCCCTTTGCCTATTCCCAGTATTTCGGGGGCAGCTGGTAATTCTGCGCCTGTGCCTTCGCCTCTTGGGTAGCGCAGAGCGATTGGCCCATCGTCATAGGCGGCGGCTGTGGCGACCATATGCATTAATTCTGCTTCATCGCTTGGCGCCATAATCACAAAATTAGGCAAGCAGCCAAGATAGGAGATGTCAAATGCCCCTGCGTGAGTTGCGCCGTCGGCTCCGACAAGGCCAGCGCGGTCTATTGCGAAACGTACAGGCAGGTTTTGGATGGCTACATCATGAACAATTTGGTCATAGCCGCGTTGCAAGAAGGTTGAGTAGATGGTGACAAATGGCTTATAGCCTTCGGTGGCTAGGCCAGCAGCAAATGTTACTGCATGTTGCTCTGCTATGGCAACATCGAAAGTGCGTTCTGGGAATTCAGCTGCGAAGGTATCTATTCCTGTGCCTGAGGGCATGGCTGCGGTGATGCCTAATATTTTATCGTCATCGCGGGCGCAGTTAATTAGAGCTTTGGCATATATGTCTGTGTAGCTTGGCGCGGAGGGGTCGGATTTTACTTGCGCGCCAGTATTTACATCGAATTTTTTAACTCCGTGCATGCGGTCTTTTGAACGTTCTGCGTGGCAATATCCTTTACCTTTTTGTGTCTTTAGGTGGATAAGTACTGGGCCTTCGTGATCGCTATCGCGGACGTTGCGCAATATCGGGAGAAGGTGAGCCATATTGTGGCCATCAACGGGGCCAACATAGTAAAAGCCCATTTCCTCGAACATACTTCCTGCGCCAAGTGCCATTCTAGCGCTTTCCTCGGCGCGTTTGGCGGCGTGACGTATGGGTGAGGGTAGAACGTCAGTGATTTTCTTGCCAATCTCACGGGCATTTATGTAAGGCTTGGAGGAGACTATTTTTGTAAGGTGGCGGCTCATCGCGCCAACGGGCGGAGCAATGGACATTTCATTATCGTTAAGTATGACGATCAGGCGGCTTTTCTTACCGTTAATTGTTTGAGTGCCTGCATTATTCATAGCTTCATAGGCCATGCCAGCAGACATTGCACCGTCACCAATTACGGCGATTACATTGTTATCTTCACCAGATAAATCACGGGCGATTGCCATGCCTAAACCAGCAGAAATGGAGGTAGAGCTGTGTCCTGTGCCAAATGCATCATATTCGCTTTCGCTGCGTTTGGTAAAACCGGATAGGCCGCCGCCTTGGCGCATTGTATCCATTTGATTTTTGCGGCCTGTCAGTATTTTATGCGGGTAGGATTGGTGGCCTACATCCCAGATAAGTCGATCTTGAGGTGTGTTGAATACAGCGTGTAGAGCTACGGTTAGTTCGACTACTCCGAGGCTAGCACCTAAATGCCCGCCTGTTTTGGAGACGCTAGATATCATATAATGGCGAAGCTCAGTGCAAAGATCGATAAGTTTATGGTCTGATAATTCATTAAGATCATCAGGACTATTTATAGAGTCTAGTATTGTTTGTTGATCTTCCATGCTTTCAGCAATCGACATATCATGCTCTTCTTTCGAGAACATAGAGTGCTAAATCTTTAAGCATATCTGCGCGATTACCAAATATTTTCAAATGAGAAATTGATTGATGCACTAGCATTTCTGCACGGTTTTTAGCTTGCTCTTTACCCATTGTTGAAACAAATGTTGCTTTGCCAGCATCCGCATCTTTATTGGTATCTTTACCCGTATCTTGCGGGTCTGCCTCAACATCAAGGATATCATCAGTTACTTGGAATGCTAGGCCTAGATCATGCGCGTAGTTACATAGGGCGCGTTTTTGAGGGTCTCCAGCTTTTCCCAGTATTGCACCAGCTTCACAAGCAAAGGCCATTAGCTTGCCAGTTTTCATGCGCTGTAGGCGTGAGATTGTGCCAAGGTCAAAGTCATTGGTTTCTGCCAGTAAATCTAGCATTTGACCGCCGACCATGCCGTGACCGCCAGAGGCTTTGGCTATGGCTTGGATTAGGTTACAGCGAACGCGCGGGTCTTCGTGAGTTTCGTTTTCACTCAAAACTTCAAATGCAAGTGTGAGAAGGGCATCGCCAGCCAGAATTGCTGTGGCTTCATTATATTGTATGTGAACCGTAGGTTTTCCGCGGCGCAATGCTGCATCATCCATTGATGGTAGATCATCATGTATAAGCGAATAGCAATGTATAAATTCAAGCGCAGCAGCAACGCGGCGTGCTCTTGCTGGATCGACATTAAATAGCTTGGCGGAGTGTATAACCAAAAACGGGCGCAATCTTTTACCACCGTTTAAAGTGCCGTGACGCATCGCATCATAAAGGTGGTTCTCTGCCAAGTCCGTTTCAGGCAAAAGGCGATTTATTGTTTTATTAATTGCCTGTGAGACATTGTCCATTTCTTGTTGTAGAATGGGATGTGCATCTCTGGGTGATGGCGACATATTATTTATCCTTTTTGCGTTTTTCTATGCTTGATCTAGTGGCTCAGTTTTTATTGAACCATCTTGATTTATAGATATTTTCTCGATTTTTGCCTGTGCATCTCTAAGCTTTTCTTGGCAATGTTTCTTGAGTAATGCACCGCGCTCATATGAGGATATTGAGTCTTCTAATGCAGCCTCGCCAGTTTCTAGCGTACGAACAATTGTTTCCAGCTCCCCAAGAGCTTCTTCAAAGCTAAGTGCTTCAACGGTATTTTGTTGTGTCATTGTTTTTTAACTCTATATTTATCTGCCCTAATAGCGGTCGATTATATGTCAGAACGTGTTAAATCTCAAGGAATTTAAGTTACTAGGCCGAGTTTTTGCTCTAGGCCACCGCAGAGCATATGGCCGAGTAAGATGTGCATTTCCTGAATGCGGGCGGTAATGTTAGATGGCACGATAAGCATATGATCGCAAAGAGGGGGCATTTCTCCGCCATCGCGCCCTGAAAGTCCTATCGTTACAAGCTTCTTTGCGCGCGCTATCTCTAAGGCTTTGGTGATATTCGGGCTTTTGCCTGAGGTGCTTATTGCGATTGCGATATCTCCCCCATTGCCGATAGCTTCGATTTGGCGTGAGAAAATATGGTCAAAACCAAGGTCGTTGCCAATAGCGGTTAGGCT
>DAOWDF010000242.1 GCA_030639165.1 Alphaproteobacteria bacterium | reverse complement strand
TGATGTTCTCTGCAACTATGCAGAATAATAGCATGAAGATGGCGGAAAAATATCTGATTAATCCAGAGCGCATATCTGTAGGCTCAACTATTAATCCTGCGAAAAACATCAAGCAGGAAGTTGTGCGTATTGATAATGACAAGAAATATCCTGAGCTAGTTAACCAGCTTCATGAGCGTAATGGTACTGTCATAATTTTTGTGAAGACCAAGCGCGGCGCAGATAAAATGGCGCGTAAACTTAATGATGACCAGTTTGATGCACAAGCTATCCATGGTGATTTGCAACAGCGCAAGCGTGATCGAGTTATCAGGGATTATCGCCAGAAGAATTTTAGAATTTTGGTGGCGACTGATGTTGTGGCGCGTGGGCTTGATGTTCCGCATATTGAGCATGTAATTAATTATGATCTGCCGCAAGTGCCTGAGGATTATATCCACCGTATCGGGCGTACTGCAAGAGCAGGGGCGCAAGGTGAATCTCTAAGTTTGGTTACGCCGCAAGATGGCCGTAAATGGAACGCTATTGAGCAATTGATGGACCCTTCTAAAAAATCATCTAAAGGTTCTGTTAAACCTCGTAATGATAATAAGAAATCTTCTAAATACGGCGCTAAGAAGAAGTTTGGCGGTAAAAAGCCTTGGGAAAATAAAGAAGGACGTGGTGGCTCTGAAGGTCGTCGCGGTAATTCAGAAGGCAAGAGCTTTAGTAAAGACTCCCGCCGCAGCAGAGATGATACTCGTCGCAGTGAGGGTTCTGAAGGTAAGCCTAAGAAATCTTGGAGCAATAAAGAAGAACGTGGTGGTGAAAGCCGTCGCAGTAATTCAGAAGGTAAGAGTTTTAACAAAGACTCCCGCCGTAGCAGAGATGATACTCGTCGTAGTGAAAGTTCTGAAGGTAAGCCAAGAAGCTTTAATAAGGATAAGAAATTCAGCCGTGATAATAATGGCGGTTCTGAAGGTCGTAACTTTAACAAAGATAGTCGTGATGGTGAAAGCCGTAATGGTGGTGATAAGCCTTTCAACAAAAAGAAAAGCTTCTCCAAGGATTCACGTCCTAGTGAAGGCGGAAGCTTTGATAAGACTAAGAAATATGGCGGCAATAAAGGCAAGAGTTTCAGTAAGGGTAATAGCTTTAATAAGGGCGGTAAACCTTCACATAATGGATCTAAAACTGGTGGAAATAAAAGCCGCAGAGATGCTGCTTAAGTAATCATAATTATATATTATAGGAAAATGGCTTGAGGTTATACTTTAAGCCATTTTTCATACCCATCACTCATATTTTTGACATCGCTGAATCCTGCCATAATTAGCATCCTCCCCGCGATTTTACTACGTTTACCAGAACGGCAATAGATAATGAGTTCTCGATCTTTATCAATGTTTGGTATATTGCCATCTATCAGCCATGAAAGCGCGATCAGCTCCGCCCCTTTGATATATCCCAAATCCCACTCTTCTTGCTCACGTACATCAATCAAGAGAGCCGTACTATTTACCTTGGATTCTTCTGGCGTAATATCGGGGACTATGGAGCAGCTTTGTTGAGTATATTCTAGCATTATATCATGACTTTCTTTGTTGCAAACAGGGCAGTTATCATCCTTGCCAAGTGATAATACACGGTTTTCCATTGAGCGCATATCTATAGTCCACAGCTTGCCGATTAACGGCTCAAAGCTAGCATGATTAACGATTAACTTGATAGCTTCCATAGCTTGAGTAGTGCCGATAATTCCTGCAACCGCGCCGATAACACCAGCCTCCGCGCAATTGGGTATATGCCCGCTTGGCGGGGCGGGGAATAAACAGCGATAGCAGGGTGCGCCTGTGCCAGCATTAAATACAGCCACCTGCCCGTCAAACCCAAGGATAGAACCATATATAAATGGCTTGCCCAACTTCACGGCGGCATCATTTATCAGGAACTTGGCGGCAAAGTTATCTGTGCCATCAATTATAATATCAAAGATATCAAACAGGCTTTCCACATTTTTATCGCTCAATTCTTCTTCTATCGCGGTGATTTTAATGTCTGGGTTGAGAGCAGATAAATGTTTGGCAGCAGCCTTGGCCTTGTTTGTACCAACATCATTTAGGTTGAATAGTATTTGTCGCTGTAGATTGCTCTCATCAACTTTATCAAAGTCGATTATGCCTATATGCCCAACTCCCGCAGCAGCCAAGTATAGCAATGCAGGGCAGCCAAGCCCCCCTGACCCCACAACAAGTATAGAGGCTCCAGAGATTTTATCTTGCCCCTCCTCCCCAATCTCGGGAAGAACTATCTGACGTTTATATCGGTCTTGGTTGCTCATCTTTTAACCTATACAATTATTAAACTGCCCAGAGAACAGCGGGAAGTCTTCATTTTCTTCGCCAGTTTCAACATAGTGCGCCACGCAGTTCCCCATGATGGGCGAGAGCAGATAGCCGTGTCTAAACAAGCCATTACACCGTATATATTTGGCTTTGCCATCAATTTTTATGCGCGGTAAATTATCCATATAGGCAGGGCGGATAGCGCTCGACATATCTAAAATTTTAGCCTCACCAAAGCTTGGGTCGAGGGAGTAGGCCGCGCTCATTAGCTCCATCGCCGAGCGCAGCAAGACCTTTCCATCGTCATCGCTAGCATTTTCAATTACGCTCGCCCCAACAGCAAACACATGGTTAGGGCGCGGGATAATATATAAAGGATAGCGCGGATGCATCAGGCGCACTGGGCGTTTAAGCGAGAAATCAAAATTTTGCAGCAATATAATCTCGCCCTTAATTCCGCGTAAATCCTTATCAAGATTTTGTATGTAACCACGGCAATCTATAACCCAATCAAATTCCTGCGCTAAATCTTTAGGGTCAGCTTCCTTTTGGATAACCTCCCCGCCAAGCTCTTTAAGTTTTTTAGCCAGCGCCTCTAAAGCTTGCAGCGGGTTTATATTGGCCTCTTGCGGAATATAAAGGCCGCGCCCAAAATTATTAGTAATTGACGGCTCAAGCTCGGCTAACCTCTTACCCTCAACCCACTCCCAATCATCGGATAGCATAGGCAGGTGAGTGGCAAAACGCTCCAGCATGTGATTGTCTTCGGGGTGGGCGATGAATAAACTGCCCTCATTGCTCAGGCATTCGCCGAAATCTTCGCCCAGTTCCTCGCGCCACATATCTATGCTTTTAAGGCCAGCAGCTACGAATTTCATCGGCAGAGTGTCGATCTCGCTAAATGGCGCAAGCATACCGCCTGCGATCGAGCTGGCATTATTTGGCGGGAAGTCCTGCTTTTCAAATACTGAAACTGCCATGCCTTTTTTAGCGGCTAAATAAGCGGTATTTAGCCCTAATATCCCCGCGCCGATAATTGCGATTTTCTTTCTCAGTCTTCACTCTTAACATGGCCAAACATAATTTGCCACGTTATCTTGCCAGCATATTTCTCATCAAATAAAGCGCAAGCCTGCCTCATTTGACTAACCGATAGAGGGGTGTAGTTTTTCCGCGGCTGCCCTGCGCCTATACCTTTGATTGAGCGTAAGAAATCCATAGCATTTGAATATTTATATGATATATCTTCACTGCGGTAGCTATTTGATTGCGCCGCAAATTCAATGATCCCCACAGGCAAATCAAGCTCATTCAGGACGCTTTTCCACTCCTTGAAGCTCTGTGCAGCTGGCATGGTGTAAAAGATAGAGCCATTAGGTTTTAGCATGCCTTGCAACCGTTCTAGCGTTGCGTCAATATCTTCAAACCACTGAAAAACCATATTTGCGACAATTAAATCGTATTTTTGTACGCCTTGAATGCTTTCGCCATCAAATATTTGCCAGTTGACGTTCGTATTAGGGAATTTGGCCTTTGCGCGGTTTAGCATGGCTGGGGCAATATCGGTAATGCATAGATTCTGGCTAGGGTAGAGCTTTAATAGCTCCGCCGTCAGATTGCCCGTGCCGCAGCCTATTTCTAATATATCTGAGATGCCTGTTTTTGGCAGATCGGCAGCAAGTCTTCGGGAAATATCCTTCTGTAAGTCACAATTTTTATCGTAACTATCTGAATTACTATCAAAGCTGCTTATTACGTTACTTTTCCAGCTCATTTTTAACCAAAAACCCCTTTATTTGCTCGGCGCACCATTCAGCCTCATTTAATGGCAGTAAATGCCCGCCATCTTCTTTTACTATTAAATCAACGCCTGCCCATTCTTGCTTTATTTTATCTAGCGGTAAAAGCGGGTCTTGCCCTCCTGCGAGTGACAAAATCGGCGCATTAAGGGATTTCAGTTCTGCATTAATATCCCAGTTAATCAGCCAATCCAACCCTTCATGCAATTTATCTTCATCAAGTGCCTGTCTAAGGGGCTTTTCAAGCCCTATATTTCCCCAGAACTCCTGCATTTGTGCTCTAGGGTCACGCATTAGTCGCTTTTGCATAGTGCGCAATACGCGCTCATCAACAAAATTTGTGAAATTGGTAAAAC
>DAOWDF010000117.1 GCA_030639165.1 Alphaproteobacteria bacterium | reverse complement strand
CTGCAATGGCAATAAATATAGCCCGTGCATATCCTGATAAAAATGCATCAGCTCATGAAGGAATGAGTGGGCATTACCTCCCTCTCCCAAAAACATAGAAAAGCGCAGTTTGGCTTTAACATTACCTGCTTCGATCATCGACCAAAAACCACTGGAGAATTGTTGTTGTTTTAGCAGGCTATCAATCTTTTCCGTCGATAGCGCAAAGGGCTGATACGCCCCCGCTCCACCAAATAGGTGAAATCCGATATCATAACCAAAATCAGTTAAGTCATGCATTATACCCGCCATAAACTTATCTTGCATGGCGTAAGAAACTATATCAGCACGCTTTTTATTTGCTGGTTTCAATATATATGATGGGCTTATCTGCATAGATTATTATATTTCTTAATAGCTACAAAGCATTCGACTGAACGCTCGCGGACAATTCCGCGCTTTTAAACATAATGGCGCACTGTTTCACAGCACGCTCACTTTTCCTAAACTCGCTTCGCTCATAAACGAAAACTGGCGCGCCCGGCAGGATTCGAACCTGCGACCCCTGGCTCCGGAAACCAGTGCTCTATCCCCTGAGCTACGGGCGCTTATCAAGTAAGCTTCTTTTATAAGCAAAATATACAATTTAAGCCAGCATTAACCAGTTAATTGCAGGAACACATCCTCTAAATCGCCCTGCTCGGTTGTAATATCAACAATCCCTAGCCCAGAACTTTGCACAGCCTCTATAATAGCGCCAACCTGTTGTTCACTGGTACTGTAGCGCACGGAAAGCTCCCGCGGAGATTTTAAACAACAAGTAAATTGCGACATTGTCGCAGGCGCATCTTCAATATCACGATCAAGCCTAAAAATAATTTCCTTACTATCAAGCCTTCCTATCAGCTCCGCCTTATCCTCACATACAACTATTTTACCCTTATCAATAATTGCAATGCGATCACATAGCTCCTCTGCTTCCTCCAGATAATGAGTTGTCAAAACTATAGTAACGCCGCGGCTATTCAACATTTTAACATTTTCCCAAAGCTGACGACGTAGCTCTATATCAACGCCCGCCGTCGGCTCATCTAAAACCAGAATTGGCGGATTATGAACCATAGCTTTAGCCATCAAAAGCCTGCGCTTCATCCCACCGGAAAGCGAGCGAACATAAGCATCTGCCTTATCTCCTAGACCAACCATCTCCAGAATTTCCCTTGATCTACGCTCCGACTTTGGAACGCCATAAAGGCCAGCCTGAAGCTCCAGCGATTCCAGCGGAGTAAAATACGGATCGTAATTCAGCTCCTGTGGAACTACACCTATGGAAGACTTAGAGTTACGCTCATTCACATCAATATCAAAGCCGTTAATATTAACCGAGCCTGAACTTTTCTTAACTAATCCAGCCATAATATTAATAATAGTAGATTTCCCAGCGCCATTAGGCCCAAGCAGCGCAAAAATGCTCCCTTGAGGAATATCAAGACTGACATCCTCAAGCGCAACCTTAGCCGCCGAGCGTTTGCTAGCCTTATAGGTCTTATTCAGATTTCTTATTTCAATAGCATTTTTCATGGTGTAGTGAGGTTATATTCTTTCACAGAAAAATCAATAGTGATAAAAAATGTCAAATTAATTTGACATATAGTCACATCACTCTTAAGCATAACTCATTAAAAAGTTATAATAATAGGATAATATTATGCATCCGTTAGCTACAAAAATATTTAACTACGTATCAGGACTACTTACGAATGATAATGAGTTCTCTAAAGCAATAGAGGCACAAACACATATTGGTATCATATCCATTCATAATACCACAGGTCTTTTCGAACGTGACTTCCAATGCTCAGGTAATGCAGAAGACCCGATAAGGGTTTCAGCAAAAAATGCAATTTCATTTTTTCGTGCAGATTATAAAGAAGCAAATCAACAAGCCGCTTACTTTAATGCAATTAACAATGCAATTGGAATGAACGCCGTTATAATTATGACAGGAGAATGCAGTAATCATGACGAACTGGAACTTGCAAAACAGGTAAAAACCCTTATGCCTGATATGCCAGTAATCATGGCTTATCCACTTTTTGCTGCAAATGAAATTTTACCAGAAAATGAACTTGCTGATATTAAAGAAAAAGATACTGGTCATAACGCAACATTAGTAGCCACCAAAGATAGTACAATTTTTACATCTCAAATCTTTAGTGGTGATGGTCCTGTTGAAATCACTAATCCCCAAATCACCATTCCTGATAACGTAGATGTTATTATATTATCCAACGCACCTTCAAAGTCTCTAATTGAATATATGGATTTAACAACGCGCAACCCATATGCACCAACGGATAAGCAAGAAGCATATCGTTGGGGATATGATTTAGTTAGAACATATGAATCCATATCCGCAGTCAAACAAGCTATTTATGATATGGAGCATAATATCTTAGAACACAGACCTAAAGAATTTTCTATTTTTAGTGTTTAAAACCACCGTCTAACCAAGCCTTCGCATCCGCGTCATCATGCAAATGCGTGCGGCAGAAGGCATACACCGCGCAGTTAATCGCTTGCTCATGCTCTTCGCGCTTCGGATTAACAGCTAGTTTCCCGCGCGTCCCATTATAAACCATATGATCACCGCCGTCTAATACTTGTAAATATTGCTCCGGGTGATCTGCATGCTCATGAATTACTAAGCGATATTCATATCCATAGCCTTCCAAAGGCGAAGCATCATCCGTTCCCGTCATATGAAATAACGGAATATCTATGGAGCTATAGATCTCACTATGTGAGGCATCTGTTAGATGAGCAATCGGCACGGGGCTGTAAAGTATCCCGCACTTTATACGCCCATCCCGCATATCAATAAGCTCATTATTAATATCAGGGAATTTCATCCCCGCCATAACTTGCGTAGTCATTGCGCCAAAGCTATGCCCACTCATAGCAATACTATCCATATCCATATAGGAACCAAAATCCTTGTCTTCACGCGCCATAATTTCCAACTGATCAAGCACAAATGGCACGTCCACCATACGATCAAGCGTAGTCTCGCGAGAAATTTTTACCTTTTGCAAAATATCCCAAGCATGACCTCCTTTCCCCTCCCATAAGGAGCTATCGGTGCCAATATGAGTAATATGGACTATTATATATCCCTGACCAGCCAAAAACCTTGAAATAAACGAAGCTCCATCACGGTTTCCGCCAAAACCATGGCTCCACAAAATCACCGGCATTTTGTCTAAGTCATGATCTACGGGATAATATATCTTATAAGGAACAACGCGCCCTGCGCGCGCAGAATCAATAAACTCCCCGCGCTTAAGCAGCACCCTATGAGGCTCTTTAATCAGGGCATTCTCAGGAGTCCAAATACTCATGGAAAATCTCTACTTCTTGCGGAAATTATCCAGCGATATAACCTCGCCGGTTTTACCCTTGGAATCATCCCCACCACCATTAGGCTTATCAGGGTCATCATCTCCATCAGGCATTTCCTGCAAGATCAAATCCTCCTCGGTCATAGCATCATTTAATGGCTGGAATTGGAGCGCGAAATTCACGGATGGGTCAGCAAAGATACTGATTGCGGCCAATGGCACAACTAACAGCTCCGGCACATCGTTAAATGACAGACGCACCTGCATTTTCTCATCATCAACTGCTAAGTCAGAGAATTGATATTGTAGGACAATGGTCATCTCCCCTGGATAGCGATCGCGCAAGTAATCAGGAATCTTTACCCCAGGGTAATCAGTTAGAAACGTTATGTAGAAATGATGCTCGCCCAGCATGCCGCCAGAGCTATCATAATGCTCCATAACTTCTTCAACAGCTGTGCGCACCACATTTCTTAGTGCATTCTCAACCATTCTATCATAACGTAAAATATTATCTTCATCAGTCATATCTATATGTCGCAAATATTGGTGCTATAAAGCAATAGCTGTTTTAATTATTTTATGGATTTATACTTATATTTTTATAAATGAGGAATAAAAAATCCGAATTGATTCTGTTGCGAGGCTCAACTCGGAAAGCCCCACCCGATAGACGTTAATCTCTCAGGAATTCAAAGTGTAGCTGTCACTACTGCCCAATTAGGCAGCGATGCGACCTTCACCTTCAACAACAGAGTTGTCGTTAGCTGCTACGAACGCAAAGTTATCATTTGCATTTATAAAATTAGCCCGATATCGGCGGATACAATGCCGAACACCGTTAAAACATCTTTATTGCGCGCGTCGATCCTATTTCGACCCCATCATTTGCGCTCTTATATATAAGTCAAAGCGTAAATGGTGGAGTCGCCGGGTACCGCCCCCGGGTCCGCAACGTTTATTCCATGTCAACGTTTAGTGTCATAACTGGCAAGCCAGTAGCACTATTATATGGACAAACCTGTGGAAATACAAGTTTTTTACCTGTATATGCGTATATATACTTTATATAAGATATATATATGAGGAGTAACTATGCAGCAATATCTTGAGTTAATGAAACATGTTCTAAACAACGGAGCGATCAAGGAAGATCGCACTGGCACTGGTACGCGCTCAGTTTTCGGGCATCAGATGCGTTTTGATTTGAGCCAAGGGTTTCCTATGGTTACAACCAAAAAATGCCACCTTAAATCAATCATTATTGAGCTGCTCTGGTTTTTAAAGGGTGACACAAACATCAAATATCTATCAGAAAACGGCGTTAAAATATGGGACGCATGGGCTGATGAAAACGGTAATCTAGGGCCAGTATATGGCCATCAATGGAGAAGCTGGGGAGCCGCTGATGGCTCTAAAATAGACCAAATAGCTGGCGTGATTGAGCGCATAAAGAACAACCCCGATGATAGACGCATGATTGTCTGCTCTTGGAATGTCGGTGAGATCGAGAAAATGGCGCTACCTCCGTGCCATTGCTTCTTCCAATTCTATGTGGCAAACGGCAAGCTTTCTTGCCAATTATACCAACGTAGCGCCGATATCTTCCTAGGAGTGCCTTTTAATATAGCCTCCTACGCCCTACTAACCATGATGGTAGCGCAAGTTTGTGACCTTGAGGCTGGCGAATTTATCCATACACTTGGTGATGCACATTTATATAGCAACCATATAGAGCAAGCTGAGGAGCAGCTCTCCCGCGAGCCATATGCTCTACCACAAATGAAGATAAACCCCGATATTAAGGATATTTTCGACTTTAAATATGATGACTTTGAGCTTAAAAACTACAAAGCCCACCCCCATATTAAAGGCAAGGTCGCGGTGTAGATGACTATTAAAACATCCATCATAGTCGCAATGGCAGAAAATAATTGCATCGGCAAAGATAATAAAATGCCGTGGCATATACCCGATGATCTCAAGAGGTTCAAGGAACTCACCACTGGCCATGCGGTAATTATGGGGCGCAAAACTTACGAATCAATATTGGGATACCTGAAAAGACCACTGCCCAACCGCACTAATATCGTTATCAGCCGCAAAGGATTTGATAATCCTCATAACGTACAGACACACCCAAGCATTGAACAAGCAATAGATAGCGCCAAAACACTAGAAGATACAGAAATATTCATCATTGGCGGCGCGCAAATATACGCACAAAGCATAGAACATGCAGACAGATTATACCTTACAAAAGTCCACAAATCCGTAGAAGGAGATGCCTTTTTCCCTGAATTAAATGATAGCGAATGGTTGGAAATTGAACGTACAGATCACCTAGATAATGACCCACCCTACAGCTTCATCAATTTAGAGCGGCGATAATATTATCAGCAATAGAACCAAATGCTTTCGCCTGCTCACTTTCTGGCTCAGCCAAAACAATTGGAGTTCCCCCATCAGAATTAAGCCTAATATTCTTAGATAAAGGCACATCACCAAGGAAACGTACACCCAATTCATCTGCCTCCTGCGCCGCGCCACCATGAGCAAATATATGATCCTCATGACCACAGTTAGAGCATATATGAGTACTCATATTTTCAACCAACCCAAGTACATCTATGCCTGTTTTGCTAAACATCTCCACTGCTCTACGCGCATCAATTAATGCTACATCCTGTGGAGTTGATACGATAACCGCACCACTAACCTTAACTTTCTGCGCTAGAGTTAGCTGTACGTCTCCTGTACCTGGCGGCATGTCGATAATAAGATAGTCTAACGGCTCACCATCATCACCCGCCCATGCAACATCTCTTAGCATTTGATAAAATGCATTTTGCGCCATAGGCCCCCGCCAAATAAGCGCCTTAGATTTATCCGTCATAAAGCCAATCGACATAATCTTAAGGCCATGCTTTTGCAATGGGACAAGCTGTTTTTGTTCATTTAACTCTGGTTTATATTCTTCATCACCCATCATTAATGGCTGTGAAGGGCCATAGATATCCGCGTCCAATAAGCCAACCCTAAGGTTACCACCTTGGCCAATTATCTCACCACTGCCCATTTGGGCAATATTGGCTATATATACAGCAATATTGGCCGCAACCGTAGACTTGCCCACCCCACCCTTACCGGATGCAACCACAATAACATGCTTTGCCGGTATATTTAAAATTGGATTTTTAGCCATTTTATGTGGGTCGATATCAGCGGTCTTGGGCTCACGTTTTTTCTCTGCAGTTAAAACAACAGATGACTTACCAACTCCATTAACCATACCAATTTTACGTTCAATTTCTTGACGCATTTTTTCCAAATCAGGGCCCCGTGATGGGTCAACATCAACCACTAAAATAACATCACCGACATCACTAACCTGCAACGAAGAAATCTCGCTACCGCTACCCTTAATAATATCGCCCGCTAATTTCAAAATTTTATCACGCATAATTTCACCTACTTATTGTATAAATACTTGCTTTCGATCTTAAACTAGATATTGTCACTATACACCAAACGTCAACAGGAAAATAAAGCTATGTCGAAAGACGATGATAATAACAAAAATAAAAACCCTTGGGAAAATAAGGGCGACAATAACTCTGGCAAAAAAGGGCGTGATAACCCGTGGGGCTCTCCAAATGGTAATGGCAACCGAGGTGGCGGCCGAGGCGATGATCCTCAAGATATAGACGAGATGATAAAGAACGCTCAAGAGGGTTTAAAAGATATCTTGCCAAATAATATGAATTCAGGGATAGCAGTATTCTTACTGATTATTGCAGTTACACTATTATGGCTGGCTAGTGGTTTCCACATTGTAAATCCTGGTGAGCACGGTGTTATACAGCGCTTTGGCGCATGGGATCGCACACAAGCCGAAGAAGGCCTCGGCTATCACTTCCCTGCCCCTATAGAGCAAATAACAAAGGTTAATGTCAGTCGCCAAAACTCAATGAGTATTGGCTATTCTGAAAGCGCTCCACAATATCGTGGTAGCTCAACGAACAGCCTTACAAGAAAGACTGAGGTTCCTGGCGAAAGCTTAATGTTGACTGCAGATCGTAATATTGTTGATCTACATATGACCATTCAGTGGGATATTAAATCTGCCGAGGATTTTCTTTTCAAAATCAAAGGACAAGAAAACACCATTAAGAAAGTTGCAGAAAGTGCTATCCGTGAAGTTGTTGGGCAAACAGAAATGTTTACAATTATAACGACTGGGCGCGCAAAAATTTCATCCAAAGTTCAAGATATTATCCAGACAAATCTTGATGAGTATAATTCAGGCGTAAATATAAAGCAGGTGCTTATTCAAAAAGCAGAGGTACACCCAGACGTACAACGCGCATTCCAAGACGTACAATCTGCTAAGCAAGATGCTGATAATACTGAAAATATTGCCCGCGCCTATCGCGAAGAAATATTACCGGTCGCGCGTGGTCAAGCAACGAAACTACGCCAAGAAGCTGAAGCCTATAAGCAATCTCAAATTGCTAAGGCAAATGGTGATGCTAAACGTTTTAAGGCTATACATACAGCTTACCTCCAAGGCAAAGAAGTAACTAAAGAGCGCCTATATATTGAAACGATGGAAAACGTATTAAGTAATGCCGAAAAAATCATCATCGATAGTAAAGATGGTGGCCAAGGCGTTGTGCCTTACTTACCGCTAAATGAGCTTGGTGCAAAAAAATAACAAATCAAAATAATAAGTTCAAAGAAATAAGGAACTACTAAAATGGATATCAAATTACTCGCCTTTTTTATTGTACTCGCTGGAGCACTTTTAATCGGCTCACAAAGCTTCTTCATTGTTGATCAGACAGAGCAAGCAATTGTATTACAACTTGGAGAGCCAAAAGGAGAGCCACGCGGAGCTGGAATCCATTTTAAAACGCCTTTCGTACAAAATGTACGCTATTTCGATAGCCGCGTTTTATCAATCGATCCAAGGGCAGAGCAAGTCGTTATATCTAGTGAGCATGTAACAAAGCACAAAGATGAATCCGTTGATCCCGACACTAAAGAAACAGATACAGGGCCAACAATTGAAAGTGTTAGCGGTGAGCCAATTATAGTTGATACATTCGCACGCTATAAAATAGTTGCCCCCTTGCAGTTCATGAAAACTTTACGCACTGTATCAAATGCTAACTCAAGAATTGAAAGCATATTGAACGATTCTACCCGCGCCGTTTTAGGTGAAACTACGTTGCTAGAGCTGCTTTCAGATGCACGTACATCTGTTATGGTGGATATTCGCACTCGTGTTAATGACAAGATTAAAACAGATAATCTTGGTATAGAAATTGTTGATGTACGCATTGTACGCGCCGACCTTACCGATGAATTGCGTGTATCTACAGTTAAGCAAATGAATTCTGAGCTTAATGAACGCGCCACAGAGCGCCGCTCAAAAGGTAACGAAAGAGCACTTGAAATACGCTCCACTGCAGAAAAAGAAAGAACAATAATTCTTGCAAAAGCCGGCCGTGATTCACAGATTATTCGCGGTGAAGGTGATGAGAAAGCCATCAAAATATATGCAGATGCTTTTAATATAGATAAGGGATTTTACTCATTCTTACGATCAATGGAAGCTTACAGCAAAACGATGGCAAACCCTGATACTCGTTTAATATTATCTCCTGACAGCGAGTTCTTTAAGCATTTTAAAGGCCAATAAATTTAGGCCAAGTGAGCATAGTAAACATGCATAATTTCAAATTAACTACCGCTATTTGTTTACTATGCGTTTCTACTAATTTCGTTGCCTACCCCACGCTTGCAGAAAATGAGCCTAGCTCCAAGGCTCCTCCAGCAGTATCCATGATTCCTGCGAGCTTTGCCGATCTAGCCGAAGCCCTTTCACCAGCAGTAGTCAATATTTCATCTACCCAGAAGACCATTATTCCTAATGATTTTCCTGAAATGCCGGAATTCCCCGAAGGCTCCCCCTTTGAAGACTTCTTTGAGGAATTCATGGGACGCAGAGGCAAAGGAAGACCAAGAACTCCTGCTGCATCTCTAGGATCTGGCTTTATAATTGACGCAAATAAAGGCTATATAATCACCAATAACCATGTGATTCGCGACGCGGAAAGTGTGCAGATAACTCTGGCCAATGACGTAACCATAGATGCAGAAATTATTGGCACCGATGAGAAAACTGATATAGCCGTTTTGAAAGTGGATGATAAATCTTTAAACCTCACAGCAGTATCTTTCGGAGATAGCGATAATTTACGCGTAGGTGACTGGACACTGGTTATTGGTAACCCTTTTGGACTTGGTGGTTCTGTTACTGCTGGAATTTTATCCGCCCGCGCACGTGATATAAGTTCAGGCCCATATGATGATTACCTGCAAACCGATGCTTCCATAAATCGTGGGAATTCTGGTGGCCCGTTATTCGATATGTCTGGCAACGTTATCGGCATTAATACTGCAATTTTCAGTCCAACAGGCGGCTCAGTAGGCATTGGTTTTGCTATCCCCTCTAATCTAGCAAAACCTGTTATTAATCAAATCATTAAATATGGACGTACAAGACGCGGTTGGCTTGGCGTACGCGTACAAAAAGTTACCGAAGAAATCGCAGAAAGCCTAGGGCTTGAACAACCGACTGGCGCACTAATCGCTAGCGTTAATACAGACGGCCCCGCCCATATTGCTGGCTTAAAAGCTGGAGATATTATACTTGAAATTAACGACCAGAAAATTCAGGAGATGAAATCCCTGCCCCGCATCGTTGCTGAAAATGATATTAACACAACTGCTACCATTAAATTCTGGCGCGATAATAAAGAACAATCTGCCTAAGTTTTAATCGGCGAGCTAGAAAAAGCAGAAGAAGCAGGTCTTATAACAGACACTTTAAAATCAAGAGCCTCTGGCATAGATATAGACAGCCTAGGCCTAATTCTCAAAACTATTGTGGATTATTCGCGGGACGAATACTCCACT
>DAOWDF010000217.1 GCA_030639165.1 Alphaproteobacteria bacterium | reverse complement strand
TTACAAGCAAGTCTTCGATTGATTCTAGCTCATGGCTAGTACATTGATTATTTAAAGTTCTAAATACGCCATGATTAAATCTAACGGGAGCTCCATTTTCACTTAACTCGGTTTCTTCTAACCATTTCTTTGCAAAGTGAAAAGCATCAATAGCAAGGTTTTCTTCGTCTTTATAGAACGTATCATTTTCACAAGAATCAGTAAGATATGCTTCTGTCGATCTTAATCCATCATCAATAATATCATGAAATAAAATTTTATCATTTGCGGTATTCTCATTATCCTGCTGTAAGAAGTAAGTCATAAAATCAGATATAGATTGAATTGCTTCGTAAGATAATTTGGTATCACCAGATTGGTTCATATTAGCGCCACGTATTAAAAATGAAAATGCTTTTATGCCATGATCTTCTTTAAAATGTTTTGTTAGAGCAAGTCCCAACCCCTTAATTGCTATATCAGGCTTGTTTTCAAATAATGCGCTAAGAGTGCCTTTCTTTGAATCATGCGCTCCAAATGGTCTATAGCCCATATCTACTGGTTTTGTCTCATCAGTAGCAGCAATCATTAGTAGGGCGGCTGCTTTTTCAGGGCTATCTATGCCATCTAGTTTATCCGAGAAAAATGCCCAGTGTCGCTTGACGGAATTAAAGTTATCTTGATTCATCCCCGCACCAATTGCGTATTGGGGTAGTGCTGTTGCGCTTATGTCACTCATAAAAATCACCTTTTGCTTTATTTTATATGGTAATAAAGCACGGTAGGTAAATTATGTCAACACTCAGGCCGTTTTCCAGCTTTTGCTTTCCTGCTCAGGATATCCCTTTATTTGCTCGGGGGCGATTTCCATTATCAAATTACGGACTTCCTGACGGGCGGATATCTGTGACATGGTAAGCCCTCCATTCTGATCTTCCTTTAGGTCAAGCAAGGTTAAGCCTTTTAAGAACATCTCCTTAAATACTACGCGTTCACCAAATCCAGGGGCAAGTCGGAAGCCAGCAAGCTTTGAAATTTCACCCAGCAACTTAGTGATTATTCTATTGTTATTGGTATTCAGATGAGACATTCGGTTTCTCATGACTATCCAGTCAATATAGCCACCATCACGCTTGTTTTTGACCTTGCGCTGATCTTCAACCATTTGTGAATAAACAGACGGGCCAATAATCTCGTAATTTTGCATTTCTATACTGGCTAGCAAATCAAGGTCAATGAAGCTGTCATTCATTGGGGTTATAATAGTATCAGCGTGGCTATGGGCAAGGCGACTTAAAAACGAATCCGTTCCAGGGGTGTCTATAATAATGAAATCACAAACATGCCCTAGCTCTTCTAGTGCCATTATTAAGAACGCTTCTTCCTCGAGCTTTTGTTCGGAAACACTCTCACGCTGGCTCTTTTCTATGGCCATATGAGCAGGGCTTGGCAGATGTTCGCGATTGCGTGTTATATACTCAAAACGCTTTTTAAGATAGCGGGTTAGCGTTCCTTGACGCGCATCAAGGTCAATCGTCCCAACGCGATATCCAAGGCGAAGTAACGCAATAGCAGTATGCATAGCAGTCGTAGATTTACCTGATCCGCCTTTTTCATTGCCGAAAACGATAATGTGCGCTGAATTTTTAGATGTATTATCTATATTTTTCATGATACGACCTTTCCGCACCGTCATCCCCTTGATTTTGCGTTAGCAAAATTTATACTAAGGGGATCCATATGTCAGACAGCTAGCTGTCTGTCTTTCGTGGATACCCGCAGTTTTACTCTAGCTTCACTAGAGCGCGGGTATGACAGTTTATTAAATGTTAGAAAGACACCATGCCAGAAAACTATGCTCCATATCAAGAAAGACTTGTAACTTTACGCAAAGAAATAAAAAAATCTGGTTTGGATGGTTTTATATTGCCGCGCACTGATGAATTTCAGGGCGAGTTTTTAGCCCCCTATGCAGAGCGCTTAGCATGGCTCACCGGTTTTACTGGAAGTGCAGGTGCTTGCGTTATTTTAGAGAACCGAGCTGTGGTTATGAGTGACGGCCGATATACCTTACAGCTTAAGGATCAGGTCGATGCAGAACTTTACGATTTATGCGATAGTACGAATACCACTATAGGTGATTGGTTGGTCGAGTATGCAGGAGAGGGTATTAAGGTAGGGTATGATGTCTGGCTTTATACGCCTGATCAACTTAACAAAATTAAGGATAAGATAGAAGGTCGTGGCATAGAGCTAATCCCTATGGATAGCAATATAATTGATAAAATATGGAGAGATCAACCAGCGCGCCCGTCTAATCCGACAACGATTTTCCCAGATGATGTAGCAGGCAAGAGCTCTGCTCAAAAACGCTCGGAAATAGCAATGCAGGTTAGGGATCAGGGCTGCGCAGCTTGTCTTATAACATTAGGCGATTCAATATGTTGGCTGCTTAATATTCGTGGGTCTGATATCGATTATTCTCCGCTAAGTCTATCTTATGCGCTTTTATATGCGGATGGCACGCTTGATTGGTTTGTGGATAGCGATGTAGAGCTATCGGGCGTTAATATATTTAAGCTAGATCATATGCGTGGGCGTATATCAGGGGTTGAGGGCAAGATTTGGATTGATCATAGTTCTGCACCAATATGGTTTAAGCAAGTGGCCACCGATATTATAGACCTCAAAGATCCTACTATTGCGCCGAAATCCATCAAGAGCATGTCCGAGCAAGCAGCCGTGCGCGAAGCCCATATCAATGATGGGGTGGCGCTGGTTAAATTCCTTAAGTGGCTGGATGAGCAAGATCATAATGGGCAAGTTAGCGAGATATCTGCCGAGGAAAAACTTGAAGGTTTCCGCCTAGAAAACCCTTCCTACATTGCCCCAAGCTTTCCAACTATTGCTGGTTACGGTGAACATGGCGCAATTGTGCATTATCGTGCGACAAAGGATAGTGATAAGGCTTTGCGCGGTGATGGCTTATTTCTGGTCGATAGCGGCGGTCAATATCGCTGGGGGACGACGGATATTACGCGCGTAATTGCAATTGGTACACCCACGCAGGAAATGTGCAAGAATTACACACGCGTGCTTAAAGGGCATATTGCACTTGCTAGTGCGGTGTTTTCGAAAGGCACTATTGGTAAGGAAATTGACGTTTTAGCGCGCCAATATTTGCAAGAAGTTGGGCTTGATTATGCGCATGGCACAGGCCATGGAGTTGGCTGTAACCTTTGTGTGCATGAAGCCGCCGCGGGAATTTCTCCACGCGGGGAAGTAGCATTTGAGGCGGGGATGTTGATATCTAATGAGCCGGGTTATTATAAAGAAGGCGAGTATGGTATCCGCATTGAGAGCTTGGTTTTGGTGCAGAATTGCGATGATGCGCCAGATATGTTGCGCTTTGAAACAGTGACACTTGCCCCATTAGAGCCGAAACTCATTGCGCGCAATATGTTGGATGATGATGAATTACGGTGGCTTAAAGCATATTCTAAGGATATATACGATAAACTATCGCCATTGCTCTCGGATGATGAGCGTGATTGGCTTAAAAATATAACCTAGTTATATATATTTATTCAGGGGCTTTATATTTATCAGGATGGAATTTCATAAGTGAGAATAAAGTGTTATGTAAGTCTGACTTGACGTATCTTGATGCGCAGGAAAACTCCTGAATCACAAGAGTATTCCCTTTGTAGTGAGCCTCAACAAAAATCACATTAATCCCAGGGAATTTTTTATTAGGGGCAATAATAAGCCTTGTCCTTAGGATCTTTGTGCCGTCAATTATGCTCTCTTCAGTCGCTAGTTTCTTTATCTTGGAACCGTTAACAAATCTGGAAAGGTGAGAGTTTACTATTATGTGCTTTACAGAGTTTGTACCAAATTTTTTCTTACTTTTATAAGATGTGGCTTTATAAAAAACGCTATCTTCGGTAACAGGGTCTTTTATCTCAAAATCTAATATTTCAGAGGTAGCTGTTTTTGTCGAGAGGCGAGGGGGATTGGGCGTGTATTCGCTATTTACAGGGGGGAGTGTAACGGTAAATATCTTATTCTTAGCTGTATAATCTACCCAGCCAACACCAAGTGGATTTGCTTTTTGTGTGATCCCGTCATGCAGTCTTATGGAGTCAAAGAAATCGTTGGATTTATAAGAGTATATATTACTAATAGGCGCATTTATAACTTGCTCTACTTTTGAAAAATTAGTCACATATACTTTAATTCTAAGGCCATATTTCTTACCTCTATCAGTGTAAGTGATATAAATTTCTTTTCCTGCAAATCCATTATCTAAGATATCTTCATTTACCATCACTGTGCCGCCAATATCATCGGCAGATTGCATATATTTTTCAGATTCTCTTTCTAGTATTATTTTCGCATCTTTTTGCGTTAATTCCGAACCAAAAGTTTGCGCGGCCTTTACAATTATATTTTTGTTATTGGAGATTTTCTTAACCATCGGTGACACTATTTCCACCGTATAGGCAACGCTATCATTATTAAACTGAAATGGAAAAATCTTATATTTATATTCTTTAGCAAATTTCACATCAAAAATATTAGTAATAGATTTATGTATTTCTAGCTCTTCCTTTTCTTTCTTCTTACCAGCTCTGGCCACATTGTGATCCTGTGCATAGGATATGGCGGGTGACATAGATAGAGATAATATGCATGTTAAGGCCAGATAGTTAATCAGGAAGTTTTTTCTCATAGTTTTTTTGGTCCTTTTGATCCTTGCTATATAGAGCTCGGTATAATTCTATCATAATATACCCAAATATGAGCATAAAAAAACCGCTGACCAGAAACGGCAGCAGTTTTTTACTATTCTTTATATTTAGAGCTAGCTCTAAAATCCGTCACGATCGCGACGTTTACGATCCATCTTACGACAGCGACGGATATTTTCCGCGCCTTCACGTGCTTTTTTCTCGGATGGTTTTTCGTAATGACGACGAAGCTTCATTTCACGGAAGATACCTTCACGTTGCATTTTCTTTTTCAAAACGCGTAAAGCTTGATCTACGTTGTTATCTCTTACGTTTACACTGACCACAGTGCTCACCTCTTTCTAAATTTGTTAAAAATTAAGTATAGCCTATAAAAACTTTAGAATTGTTTAACACGCACAGCACATAAAGCAAAGGAAAAAATAGTTATGCTTGGGTTTTATGCCGCGCGTAAGTTCATTGCAGCCTCTAGCAGTGCTTTAGTATAAGGCTCTTTAGGGGAATTAAATATTTCCTCGGCGCTGCCTTGCTCGATTACTTGGCCATCTTTCATGACTAGAACATTATGGCTCATCGCTCTAACAACGCGCAAGTCGTGGCTTATAAACATGTAGGATAGGTTTTTACGTTCCTGCAATTCTCTCAATAAATCCACTATTTCCGCTTGTACGGACACATCTAGCGCGCTTGTCGGTTCATCCAGCACTATAAATTCAGGCGCAAGAACAACAGCCCGCGCAATTGCAACCCTTTGGCGCTGCCCGCCGGAAAATTCATGCGGATAGCGATGCCTAGTATCAGGGTTCATCGCCACATCTTTAAGCGCATCAATAACCAAATCATCACGATCAGATTTCGATAGCTCTGAGCGGTGCAGAGCTAGACCTTCACCAATAATCTGCGCAATGCTCATTCGCGGGGATAGCGAGGCATAGGGATCTTGAAACACTATTTGCATGCGCGACCTTAGCGGGCGCATGGCTTTACGGTTTAGCTTTGAAACAACGCGCCCGTCAAACTCTAGCGCTCCTTCGGCGTTCAATAATTTCAGTACAGCAAGGCCAAGCGTAGATTTTCCTGATCCAGACTCGCCAACAACGCCAAGCGTCTCACCGCGCTTGATCGTAATACTGATGTCATCCACGGCCTTAAGCAGTTTGGTTGGCTTGCCAAATATATTTTTACTTAATGGAAAATGCACCTTTAAATGCTCGCCAGTCACGAGTTTAGGCGCGCCAGCTTCAATAGGTCTAGCCATACCCTTCGGCCGAGTATTTAGCAGCATCTTAGTGTATTCGTGGGCAGGTTTAGCGAATAAGTCCTTGGCACTGTTCGATTCCAGCAACTCACCATGGCGCATAACGCAAACATGATCGGCCATTTTCTCTACCACCGAAAGATCATGAGTGATCAGCAACATAGACATATTGAGCTCTTTTTGTAGATTTTGGAGGAGCGCCAATATTTGCGCCTGCACGGTAACGTCAAGCGCGGTTGTCGGCTCGTCTGCAGTTAATAGCTCGGGCTTATTAGCCAGCGCCATGGCAATCATAACCCGCTGCTTTTGCCCACCAGAAAGCTCATGAGGGTAGGCGTTTAAACGCTGCTTCATATTGGATAGCTCAACCATATCCATTAATTCCAATATACGTGTGCTAGCTTCCGCACCATTCATTCCTTGGTGGATTTTAAGCACTTCTCCAATTTGTTTTTCAATTGTATGAAGCGGGTTAAGCGCGCTTTGTGGCTCTTGAAAGATCATACCAATTTGCTGCCCACGAACGCCGCGCATATAGCTCTCATCTTTATCTATCAGCTCCGCGCCATTGAATATAATTGACGACCCTTCGCGATGGCTGGCTGCGGGGTAGGGCAATAGTTTCATCACTGAAAGTGCGGATACAGATTTCCCAGAACCAGACTCACCAACAAGAGCCATAGTTTCGCCTGCATTAATGTCAAATCTCACCCCTTTAACTGCGTGGAAATTCCCAGATGGAGTTTTGAAATCTACGTGTAAATTCTTGATTTTTAGTATAGCTTGCGTCATAAATCTTTTCTCTATATTAAGAAGTCGTCATGCCCGCGACAAAGCAACGCTTTGTTAAAACTGCGGGTATCCATAAAGACAGTAGCATAGCTACTGACATAACCAGATCCCCTTAGTATAAATTTTGCATACGCAAAATCAAGGGGATGACATTGATAAAAGAAAGCACAAAGAATGAGCAATGAAAAGGCTGGAAGTCCGCCATGTGGAATTTATTTGCGGATAGATGATTTTTGCGACATGCAAAACCTTATTACAAGGTTGCGCCAAATGGCGATGGTTATTAACCGTAGCTCTGGCTATAAGAAAAATATGAACGTGGTAGAGCTTGTCTATGTTGCGGATAAAGCTCAGGAGATCACCGATCTTATCACGCTGTTACAGCATGAGGGTATTGTCTCGATTTTAAGTGGTGAAGTAGTGGCTTTTGATATCTTAGGCGCAAATGGAATTCTGCTGGAGAGTGGAGAAGAGCTAGGCCTTGCGCGTGAAGAACTTGGTGATGATGCTATTATCGGAGTTGATTGTGGCTCAGTACATGATCGCGCCAGCAAAGCCATAGAGATAGGTGCGGATTATATCGCTATAAACGCCGAGCCAAACTTGATAAGCGGCCTATCTTC
>DAOWDF010000007.1 GCA_030639165.1 Alphaproteobacteria bacterium | reverse complement strand
TATATCACATCGAAATCTGTGGTAAAATTAATTTATTAACTGTATTAATATAAACTCAATTAATGAGGGAATTACTGTGACTGTAGAACTAATGATTTACGCCATAATAGCAGCTGGATTGATATTCTGGCTACGCAGTATCTTGGGAACACGCAATGATAGCGATGCTGAACGCCCTGCTCCGGAAATGAAAATTGATATTGAGGGGAAAATTATCAATTTGGGTGAAGCCAAGGAGGATACCAAAGACATTCTTGATTCAATAAAACAGCTAATAGATAACCCTAAGGGCAATATGTCTATTAGCGGTCAAAGTGCAGAGCTTGGCTTGGTAGATATTGCTAAAATCGATAAAGCATTTGACGTTTCTGTGTTTTTACAAGCCGCGCAAGATGCATTCGCCTATGTAGTAGAATCCTTTGCCGAAGGTGATAGAGAAACTCTTGAAGGATTACTGGGCGATGATGTTTTCAAAGCATTTGATAAAGCGATAAGTATACGCGAAAAATCAGGCGATATAATGGAAACAGAAATTCGTTCTATCAATAAATCTGAAATTACTGAAGCTGGCCTTAATGGCAATGAGGCCGTAGTTACAATTCGTTTTTGGGCTGATGAGACTTCGGTTACAAAAGATAGCGATGGTAAAATAATTAGTGGCGATCCAGACAAAACGACGCTTATGCGTGATGTTTGGACATTCTCACGTAATTTGAAATCAAGTGACCCGCGCTGGCTTGTTATTGAAACCAGAGAAGATGGTGAAGATGATAATGATACAATCCCTAATACTCATTAGACCAAATATCTATAGAGTTTCAATGGTGATATTCTCATTAGTATAAACACAAATATCAGCTGCAATCTTTAGGGATTTGCGAGCGATCTGTTCTGCAGTCAAATCTTGATCATATAGAGCGCTAGCAGCGGCCAGAGCGTAATTACCGCCTGAGCCAATTCCGATTATTCCATGCTCAGGGTCCACTACATCACCATTACCTGTCAAGATTAGTGAGGTTTCTTTATCAGCGACCGCCATCAGCGCCTCTAATTTACGCAAATATTTATCGGTACGCCAATCTTTGGCTAGCTCAACGCAAGCTCTGGTTAGTTGACCAGGGTGGGCTTCAAGTTTAGCTTCCAAACGCTCAAACAATGTAAACGCATCGGCAGTAGATCCAGCAAACCCAGCGATAATATTATCATCACGGCCAAGCCTTCTAACCTTACGAGCATTACCTTTTAGGACAGTATGCCCCATTGAAACCTGCCCATCACCAGCGATAACTACGTCATTGCCCTTACGAATGGAAATAATTGTTGTACCGCGCCATTTTTGCGCATTTGCGTAATCTTGAATATCATATGTCATGTTTTTATGATACTATGCGGGTTTGGAAAATCAAGCCTGAAAACTAGGAAAATATAATGAGTAAGAGAACAGCATCAATTACCCGTAAGACTAATGAAACTTCGGTAGAGGTGAACGTTGATATTGATGGCTCTGGTCGCGCTGATATTAACACAGGAATTGGGTTTTTCGATCATATGCTAGAGCAACTCGCCAAGCATTCGCTAATTGATATGGATATTAAGGCTAAGGGAGATTTGCATATTGATGGTCACCACACAGTCGAAGATGTCGGCATTACACTGGGGCAGGCTATAAAAAAAGCGGTTGGTGATAAGGTTGGAATATATAGATACGGGCATTTTGATCTGGTAATGGATGAAGCGCGTTCTAGCGTTGCGCTTGATTTCTCTAATCGTCCATTTTTGATATGGGATGCTAATTTCAGTGTTGATCGCCTTGGCGATATGGATTGCGAGCTATTCCGTGAGTTCTTTCAAGCACTAACTGGGGCTGGCGGAATTACTCTGCATGTGAGTAATCTTTGCGGGGTTAATAACCACCATATAATAGAGAGTATCTTTAAGGCATGTGCGCGATCTATGCGTTTAGCGCTTGATACCGATCCTAGAGCCGCAGATCAACTACCTAGTACCAAAGGTGCGCTTTAAGAACTCACCTCAAACTCCAACATAGGTATATAAGCAACATCACCATTGTGATCCAGATTATCAGGTGCTGGCTTTTCTACATCAAATATTGAGCGTTTTTTACGTCCTGTATCTTTATGTGCAGATTCAAATTCAGCGTTAATGGTGCTAACACCCTCATTATTTCCAGATTTATCATCAATAGTCATATTACATTATCCTAATATTTATTTATGGGCTTTTAACACATAGCCTTACAATATATCAACCCGCGAATATTCAAGGGGTTATTATACTTCATAGTCCTGAAGGCCAATCTTCTTCTCTTCTTTACTCGTCAAGCATTCCGCTTCTTCTGCTCGATGGCTCATAATCGCAGAATTGAGGTCATGTGCAAAATTTACTACGCCTCTAAATGGCGAAGTTGCTAAACTTGCAGCTGCAAAATATGATATAGCGCTAATAGTATTTCCAGTAACGCCCTCTGTGACCGCAGAACATATGGATGAAGCGATAAATAATGATTGCAGCGAAAATCCTACATTTGCTTCTAAAAGCTGTTTTGCCTTTTTTCTGGTTGCGCCTCGTATATCATCTAAATGATTAATTTTATCAGCACCAATAGCATCAGCTTCTATTTTATATTTTTTAGCGATGCTTATAACAGCAGGTGAATTTGGAGATTCTTTTTGTGCATTCTCTATTTTCTCTGCAATAGTTGCTAAATTTCTTAGCTCCTTATTATGATTTCTATTTTTATTAAGAGACAGATAAAGGACTTCTGATGCATTAGTAATTCCTTTTGCGGTAGCTCTAATGCCTGAAGGAGTAAAACAGTTTGAGAATATATCTTTTGCGCAGCCCCATGTAAACTTAAGAACGCCAAAGCCATTACGTGCAGCGCGCGTTATTAACTTACCATTTACAGGTGCACGAAGAATCCTTTTTACTTTATTAGGGAAGGATTCCTTTAAACTTCGTCCCATATATTTAATAGCTTTTTTATCAATATCCCTAACACCAATATCAGGGATACCCGATAGCTCAAGAGCGGCCTCATCGTTGATAGTTTGATCTAAATGAGTTTTTTTGAAATGCTTGTATAAACTTATATGAGATTTAAGCTCGCCCTTCTGTTCTTTTCTTTCATTGATAAGGGTCTTAATATTAATAAAGGCAGAAATGCACGATACCATTGAAAGAGCAAACATCCCTGTTAACTGACTATCATCTATAGGAATACTGCACTGCGCAAGCGAATGCACAATTTGCAAATAGACCTCATTAAGGGTTTCCAGATCAGTGATGTTTTGTAAATGGAGTGAAGATACTTTGTCGACAGGCTCTTCAAGGAATAAATGATAAGAACTTTTAAATAGCCCATATGCATGCGGCGCATCGGAGATAACCTCCTGCCAAATATGCTTCAGATTTTCATCTAATGTTTTACAGCGATAGGCAAAGGCATTCGCAAGCTGCCTATTAAACGGCAGCTTTTCTATATCAGTTTTATCAATTAAAGTATGTTCCATGCCTTAACGCTAAAATTCCCAAGGTTATTTGCCACGCAACTTAGCAAACAACGAAAGTTATGTTAAACTTTGTGGTGCGTTATTGTGCGCCTATGGAAAGGTGTGCCGTATCTTCATTATCATTTGAATTTGAAGAATTTCTATTTACTAATTCCTGACTGGCAGATTTACGAATAATTTTAAATACTCGAACTTGCAAATCAAGATTGCTCTGGAACTTGGCAAGTTCTTCAGAAGAAGCTTTGGCAAAAATATCCGACAGCTCATTTCCTGCTCCAATATCTGAAGTTATACTGGCAACTTCCTGACGAAGATACTCACCAATATTATGCAAGCAATTTAATGCAACTCTAAGACCCTGTTTCGTAGATTTCTCTAATAAATCAATGGCGACTTCAATGCTTTTTTCAACGCCGATCCCCTCATAATATAACACTGAGAGGTTATATTGGGCTAAGGCATAATCTTGATTAGCTGATTTTTCAAACCACTTAAATGCGCCCTCAAAATCATCGTTTTCATAGTGGTGTGCACCAAAGTTACACTGATCAGCAGGGTCACCGTTATGGGCAGATTCTTCAATTTCCTGCAAATTATCATCGCTACTATTTTCCATGCTTTACTCCAGAGTAATGCGGTTATATTATTTAAGAACCCCACTATGCAGAACATAGCAGGGATTTTTTATCTATATATTCTATGCATCTTCTTTAGCATGTCTATTTTCTATAAGTCAATAATTAACTATGTCAAACCTTGCGGCGGCGGAGGGCTTCGCCATGGGCAGGAAAATTTTCGTAATCGGTTATTGTGCAAACTGCATCTTTCAGGCTTTCAAAGCCTTGCTTATCGCACTTTGAGATTGAAGTGCGTTTAAGGAAATCCCAAACGCTGGTACAGGAATATGTATGCGCATTAGCGCCTGTTGGCAGAACATGATTAACCCCTGTTCCGTAATTACCTAAGGAAAAGGCTGTATATTCACCGATCAAAATCTCCCCCGCATGTTTGAGCTGATCAAGGTAGTTATCAGCGTCATTGGTCTTGAGCAGTAAATGCTCTGGTGCATATTCATTGGAAAAGGCAATAGACTCCTCCAAGCTATTGGTCAGGATAATACCGCCATAGCTAGTCTCGCTTATACCCATAACATGAGCGCAGATATCACGGTGCTTTTCAGGCAGACTAGCAATGACGCTTGGCATATTTTCCTGCACATATTTCGCCAGATCCTTATCATGGGTAACCAGCAAAGCGCCACTATCCATGCCGTGCTCAGCCTCGTTCAACACGTCTAATATAGTGTTATCAGGGTCGGCCGATCCATCAGCCAGCACAATGGCCTCAGAAGGGCCTGCAGGCATTCCTGCGTCCATAATATCCGAGAGTAGGCGCTTTGCCGCCGCGACATACGGGCTTCCGGGGCCAAGAACTTTCCTTGCCTTAGGCACAGTTTCAGTTCCATAGGCGAGAGCCGCAATACCTTGCGCTCCGCCGCATTTATAAACATTATCTATGCCACAGAGCTTTGCTGTATAAAGTGTAGCATCATCTATAGAGCCATCTGACGTTGGCGGAGTTATAACGGATATATTAGGAACGCCAGCAATGCGCGCTGGTAATGCAAGCATATAGAGCGCCGAAGGGAACGCCCCCTTACCGCGTGGCACATATAAACCAACGGAATCTATAGGGCTTACCTGCTCGCCAGCCCAAACTCCAGGTTCGATCTCTATCATCCAGCGATCTTCAACGCGCTTCATTTGCTCCACGTGAAACTTATCCACATTAGCGGCGCACTTCTTAATTGCTGCCTTTAAATCCTCATCTAGGTTTGCTTCTGCGCGCTCAAATTCTTCCACGCTAGCTTTGATATTAGTTACAGTCGCACCTTCAAATTTCTTGGCATAGCGGATTAGTGCTTCATCGCCATTATCGCGCACATCCTCGATAATAGGGCGCACTAATTTTGTCACCGCATCAATATCGGATTGCGATCGACGCATAATGCGAGTCTTTATATTTTGATCTGTTTCATTCCAATTATATAAAGCAATAGACATCTTTTCTCCTCGACTTCGCTAAAAATGGCACTATAAAGATATCTATAGTGTTTATGCTTTTTATTTACACTAGGCAACCGAGGCGAGTAAAATTTTAGCGTATTATTATACGTTAATTTTATGAGACCGAAGGGTAACGACGTGTAAGTGAAAATGATAAATACTATATGAGAAAAGAAACTATTGTAATTATTGACTATGGCTCTGGCAATTTGCGTTCTGCTGCGAAGGCGTTTGAACATGTGGCGGATACGAACACTGTAATAAAAACTAGCAACGATCCAGAAGATATTAGAAATGCCAACCGCATTGTTCTTCCAGGTCAAGGAGCATTCCGCGATTGTATGGAGAATCTAAGTTCTATTGATGGCATGATAGATGCTATGAATGAGGCTGTTCTTAATAAGGGGACGCCTTTCCTTGGTATTTGCGTCGGGATGCAGCTGCTCGCCACCCATGGATTAGAGCATGGTAAATGTTCTGGGCTTAACTGGATTGAGGGCGAAGTTGTGCCGCTAGACCCCAATGACAGCACTCTAAAAATCCCGCATATGGGATGGAATGATTTGAGATATAGAGCCGATAAGGACAAGCATTTTGTGCTGCGCAATATAGATTCTTCAGAAAATTTTTACTTTGTTCACTCTTTTATGTTTAAATATAAGAACGATAATAACTGTCTAGCTGTGGCAGATTACGGCGGTGAAGTTCCTGCGATTATAGGACGAGATAATATATTAGGGATACAATTCCATCCTGAAAAAAGCCACAAATCAGGCTTGAAATTATTATCTAACTTTCTGGATTGGACGCCATAACTTAACGATACATAAAGTGGAGAGCATATACCATGAGCGATCAGGCGAATATAAAACCACTAGAGCCACAACCGACTGTGGAGCGTATAGAAAAATTTAATATAGGTGATCTGAATGACCTTTGTGATGCTACTGATGCAGCCATAGATGGTGGCGGTGGCTTTGGCTGGGTTAAGCTTCCTGCTCGTGATATTTTAGAGCGCTATTGGCAGGGCGTTATGGCGATGCCAGCAAGGGATCTTTTTGTTGCCCGCCTTGATGGGGTAATTTGCGGCACATGCCAATTACTAAAACCGCCAACAAATAACGAAGCACAAAAATTTGCTGCCAATCTCACAACTAACTTTGTAGCGCCATGGGCACGCGGATACGGCCTTTCCAAAATGCTAATTGAAAAAGTAGAAAGCTATGCGGTATCTAAGGAATATAAAGTTATTAACTGCGATATACGCGAGACAATGACACATGCCATAGAAATTTATGAAGATTTAGGCTATGAGCGCATAGGCACGCACCCGCACTATGCCGAGATAAATGGCAAAGTGCTTAAGGGATATTATTATTGCAAGATTATTGATTAGGCTAAAGAGCTATCATAATCGAAATTCATAACGGCTTTTCCATACTCATTTCTATAGGTAAAGCCAGAAAAATTATCAAATGCTGTTCCATTTTTAAAGCCACGTGCTGTCTCAAAAATTTCACTTAAGAACGTTTTTGGTATAAAATCTACGCCCAAGTCATGTGCTAATGTTATGTTTTTCACTTGAAGTTGTTCAAAAGCACCCTCTGCATTTGGATCAAAATTGAATGTAATAGATGTTGGTTTTGTCATTATATTTATACCCGCTAAGTTTATATTTAGTTTTTCATATTATCTATTGCATAATGACTAATATTGCAATCTTTTTATTGAAAAAAAAGCTAGGCTTGAATCTGCATCCCCCATAACATATACAATGTATATTCGCTCATACCTTTGTCAGGACTAGGCATGAGCGATCGTGTCCTAAGTGAAAATGAAAAGTATTAAAATATGATAATTTACCCCGCAATAGATTTGAAGAACGGTCAATGTGTTCGGCTTTATAAAGGCGATATGAACCAAGACACAGTTTATAACGATAATCCAGCCGCTCAAGCTTTAGAATGGGCGAGGGCAGGATTTTCATGGATACATGTTGTTGATCTTGATGGGGCGTTCAAAGGCGCGCCAGTTAACAAAGACGCGGTTAAGGCTATAATTGCAGCAACTGACGTCCCTGTGCAGCTAGGCGGCGGTATTCGCGATCTTAAGCAAATTGAAAGCTGGCTGCATGAAGGGGTGAGCCGCGTTATCCTTGGAACTGTGGCAGTGCGCGACCCTGAGCTTGTAAAAAAGGCTTGCTATGAATTCCCGGGGCAAATTGTGGTTGGCATTGATGCACGTAATGGCAAAGTTGCGGTTGAAGGCTGGGCGGAGGAAAGCGATATGCTTGCTTCTGAGCTTGCCAACAAATTCGAGGATTGCGGGGTATCTGCAATCATCTATACCGACATCGACCGCGATGGCACGGGGCAGGGCGTGAATATAATCTCAACAATTAGCTTGGCGCAGAGCGTCTCAATCCCTGTAATCGCTAGCGGCGGCGTTGGTAGCTTAAAAGATCTGGAGCTAGTGCGCGATGCTGGCGAATACGGCGTTGAAGGCGTTATAGTAGGCAAAGCCCTATATGATGAGCGGATCGCCCCTGATGAAGCTCTTAAGGTCGCTGGCGGGGTTTAAAATATACTTAAGATTACTAATTATATTGCTAAATATTTTATAATTACGTAGAATCGATGGTGGAAGGTGCATATGAAAAGTTCAATTACAATAGCTCAGAAATTTATTGATTATGCTAGTGCTGATGACGGTAATGTACTAACTCCAATGCAACTACTAAAACTTGTTTATATTGCACATGGTTACATGCTAGGAAAACATAGCAGACCTCTTATCACAGAGTCCGTGGAGGCATGGAAGTATGGCCCTGTAATAAAAAACCTTTATGACAAAATCAAAAAGTACAGAAGTAATCCAGTCCGACAAATATCACACCCTT
>DAOWDF010000166.1 GCA_030639165.1 Alphaproteobacteria bacterium | reverse complement strand
CAAAAGCTATTTCATCCGCAGCAGGTTATAATGTAATTCTTCATATATATTCTTTCTTAATAACGCTACTTACTACTGCCGTAATTACCGTTGCAGCTGGATATATTATTCTCGGTAAATTGGCCGTAGCTGTTCTTTTAGCCCTCGCACCATTTTTTATCATTATGTATTTATTTGCAGGAACAAAAAGCTTATTTGAAGGTTGGCTTAGGCAGATTTTAACATTTTCTCTAATCCCTGTGCTTGTTTACTCACTATTGCTTTTGATTGTGAGCTTACTAGGGCAAACAAGTGAACAGTTTTTAAATGAAATAGAAACTGACCAATCCAATATACCAAACATTGCGGCCTATACCGTTGTTTGCCTCATATCAATTCTTCTTCTAACGCAAGTAAAAGCATGGGCGGCTGGCATTGCAGGCGGCTTTCAATTGTCTTCACTAGGTGCATTTAAAGGCAGCATTAGCGGAGGTATCGCCGCAGGGCGCGCGGGCGCACGCTTAAACCAATGGCGTAAAAATAGGCAAGCCAGCAACATGCGTAAACCTTTTAAGTAGGAAGTAAATTATGAATACAAAACCTTTTGAAACGGCGCAAGATTGGCAATATGAAGTCCATGACAGCCTTAAACGTTCAAATAAAATAGCATGGCTAATAGCTACAGGGGCGGCGCTTATTGCAATGATGGCAATACTTGCTCTTGTGCTGGTTCTACCCTTAAAAGAATTTGCTCCCTATGTTATTACGGTTGAAAAATCTACTGGGTATGTCGAGGTCACAAAGGGCTTACACGCAAGTAACCTTAACCAAGATGAAGCTATTACTATTTCTAATCTTGCTCAATATGTAATTGCCAGAGAAACATTTGATGCTACAGATTTTAAAGAAAAATTTAAATTGGTAAATCTGTTTTCTGCAAAAGAGGCAAAGGATGATTACAACCGCCTATTTTCACAAAACAACCCCGAAAGCCCTGTTGTAAAATACGGTTATGAGGCTGTGCGCTCTATTGAGATAAAAAACGTAACTTTCTTAAATGACAAGAAAGATACGGCGGCCGTTCGGTTTTCAGCGCAAATCAAAAGTAATGGCTCAGGCAGAATTTTAGATAAACACTATATGGCCATTCTTAAATTTCGCTACGTCCAAACCCCTGAAAAGCTTAAGAACCGCTTTATTAACCCTCTGGGTTTTCAAGTTACTAACTACCGCAGAGATACAGAAATAACTAACTAATGCCTATATAGGCTTCCCAATAAGGAGAAAACATATGAAAAAATTATTATTAACAACGACCATTTTAATTAGCTTAGCCTCCCCAGCTCTCGCAGAAAAATCCCCTATGGCTGGGCCTGTAGATGATCGTATCCGCACAGTAGTTTATAGTGCGCGTGATGTAGTAGAAATCAAGGGTCATTATGGGTATCAAACCTTAATAGAATTCAACCATGATGAAGAAATTATGAATGTTGCCCTTGGCGATAGTATGGCGTGGTATGCGCGGCCAAATGGAGCTGGAAACCTATTATTTGTAAAACCGATAGAAAATAACGCCACTACAAATATGACGATCATCACAAGCAAGCGCACATATCATTTTGAGCTAAATGCACGATCAGCAACATCCTCTCATGCAAAAGACATGGCTTTTCATGTGCAATTTAAATATCCAGAGCAAAACTCTGGGTTTATGGAGCGTAATGTTGATGTTGTGTCTAAAGGCCAAAACACTGCGCCTTTAGAATGGAACTTTAATTATGAATTTGCAGGAGATAGCCGCCAAGTTCCAAAACGTGCCTTTGATGATGGGGATTTTACTTATTTTGAATTTGATAAGAATGTTGATATTCCAGCAATCTTTAAAGTGGCCTCTGACGGCAGTGAAAGCCTTATAAATTATAAAGTCGAAGGACGTTATGTGGTGGTTCAGCGCATTGCTGCACAATTTACCTTGCGCAACGGCAAGCTTGTTACATGCATATTTAACAGGGACTATAGTAAATCTCCAATGCTTGATGCTGGCAGCCCAAAGAAATCAATATTTCCTTTTAAATTATTTAAGCGTGGCGGAGCTAACTCATGAGTGAAGAGCAACCACCAATAAAACAGCCCTCCCCTGATAGCGATAGAGGCATGTCTAATGTAGGCAAATCAGGCGCAGGATTTACTGACATTATTTGGTATGTTGGAGGCCTTATTTTAGTTATTGCTATAATTTGGATGAATTTTGGATATAGCTTCAAAGGCAATACGGAAGATGAAAATATTGTTCAAAAACAAGAAGGGCAATATCGCGTTATAGGAAATAATAAAGAGCCAGTAATTCCTGATGCCGAAATAGCATTCCCGCAGCAGCAAAATAAAAAGCAACCTATTGCTGATCCTATGGCTCTGCAATATCAGCTGCGCATGCAAGAACTGGAACTCAAAATGTCTGAGTTAGAGGTGATCGTAGCAAAGGTCGAATTAGAGAAGAGCGAGTTGCGCCTTAAAGCTGCACAAGACCAAGGGGACTCACATACAATTGCGATGGCCCAGCTGGAGCTAAAGCAAGTAAGGACTAGCGTTGATATGCATCTAACTCGATCTGAAATGGCGCGCCTCAGAAT
>DAOWDF010000042.1 GCA_030639165.1 Alphaproteobacteria bacterium | reverse complement strand
CTATTCTCACGGTCATAACCACGTCCGAAAGCTTGCCATGCGAAGTAATTATCTTCGATAGGGAACTGACAGGCCATGCGCTCTAAACGCGCCTTGAGAAGGCTAGACATATTACCGCCAGCAGAAGCATTCAGCTCGTCAAATTGTGATGGCGGTATGCCAAGCCCGTATAAAGACTCAGGCTTGCCGCACATCATCTTTACAAATCTTTTCTCAAATAGCGGAGCAAGGGTAGAGTCAAATATTTCCTTTTGCTCCTTCATTGATTTAGCTTTCAAAATATCACTTGGGTCTTTGCCATATATTTTTGCAACTAAATGCACCATGCCAATGAACTTACCGAGCAGCCCATACTTATATATGTTCTTCTTGAACAGGTTAATACGCCGCCCATGTGGGAACACTATCTTCTCCCAATAATCCTTGGTGTATTTATCAAGGTGAGGGGATATATATTTATCGTAATTCTCTATATTCTTCGCATCATCAGCGCAGCCAAAAAACAAGAAGAAGCTCTCGTAATCTGGTAAGTGTTTAAGCGCAGCAATCTTCAAACGCCCAAGCGCCACATGGTGTGGGTTTAGGTCAATTGCTGTAACGCTTGCAGGGCTTTCCGTTAAGTAATTCATCATATTACAACCACCAGAACAAATGGTCATGATATTAGAAGTGCTGTCAATTTCCATCGCAGGAATATCTACTTCAGGGTCTTCCCAAATTTGTGGATAAACAAAGCCACTAAAAGCCATCGTAAATAGGCGCTCTTGAAAGCCACGTTTAGATGTAGCTTTGTTCTCATGCACTGCGCTTTTCAGTAATGCTTTATTTGCAACTGTTTCTGTTTCGCTCATATTATATTATCCCTTGATATAGACTGAAATTTATATATAAAAAGCCAATCGAAGGCAAACAACTATTTACAAAAAAAGGTCAAAATTGTGCATGATATCGCGCAAGAAACAGAAAATCAGGCAAATCAGGACGTAATCTATGGCGCTCCCGAAGGTTATGATGCCCGCATTATAGCCGATAAGGCGCGTGCGCTTATGCCTGAAGATCGTGTTTTAGTTCATGTTGCACTTGATGATGCGCGTATATCTTTGCTTGAAGAGCTGCTGGCATTTTTTGCGCCTGATGTGAAAGTTATAACTCTGCCAGCATGGGATTGCTTGCCTTATGATCGGGTTTCCCCGCATGGTGATATAGTTGCGACAAGGGTTTCTGCTCTTACCAAGTTAATGGCATGGGATCATGAGCAACAGCGTATGCCGAGAGTTTTGCTCACCAGCGTTAATGCGCTGTCGCAGCGCGTGATGCCGCGCGAGGCTTTACGCGAGTCTAGCTTTAACGCCAAAACTGGCACGCAAATAGATATAGAGCAAATGCAACTATTCTTCTCACAGAATGGATATATACGTAGTGATACAGTGCGTGAAGCAGGGGACTTTGCTGTGCGCGGCGGTATCATTGATATCTTTCCTGCTGGCTATGATAAGCCATTACGCCTTGATCTGTTCGGTGATGAGATTGAGAGCATCAAGGAGTTTGATCCTATAACCCAACGCACCGCTGGCAAGGTAAGTGAATTATCATTGCAGCCAGCAACTGAGTTTTTCATGAGCGAGGATGCTATTGCTCGTTTTCGTGCGAGCTATCGTGAGGCATTTGGCGTGGTGCAAAAAGATGACCCTCTATATGAGGCGGTAAGCTCGGGGCGGCGCTATAATGGTATGGAGCATTGGCTCCCCTTGTTCTACGCGCATATGGATAGTGTTTTTGACTACACTCCCAATGCCAGCGTAACATTCGATCTACATGCCAGAGAAGCTTATAGTGATCGCATGGATCAAGTGAACGATTTCTATGATGCGCGCAAGACTTTAGAAAAGGCCGCGCAAAGTAAAAAACACGCAAACACTAGCCTCTCAGGTTCGGTTTATCATCCTCTTTCAGTAGAGACATTATATATATGTGAGAAGGAGTGGAGCGGTTTAACTGCTGGCGCTCAAAGCTTCTCTAATTTCGGCGCACCTGAAAACACAGATTTCGATGATGCGGGGGCGCGAAAGGGACGAGATTTTGCAGATATTCGAAGCCTTCCTGATGGCGATGTATTTGGTGAGTTAACGAAGTATCTAGGCGATCAGCAAGCAACCCTTATCGCCGCCT
>DAOWDF010000253.1 GCA_030639165.1 Alphaproteobacteria bacterium | reverse complement strand
TGCGTAATATGCTCGTAGAGTGTGGGATAAATCAGATATTTGAGTCAGAGGATGGGCGGCAAGCTCTATCTTTTATTGATGCGGCTTTTGATTTTGTTGATTTGATAATATGTGATTGGAATATGCCGAATATGACTGGGGTTGAGCTGCTTAGGCAGTTGCGAACAGTTGATCCTGATGTACCGTTTTTGATGGTGACTGGTCGTGGTGATATGGACTCTGTCGTTGAGGCGAAAAGCTCTGGCGTTACTGGGTATATAATAAAACCATTTTCCTCAGCACAATTTGAGGCGAAAATGAGGGTTCTGGCTAAGAAAGCGGCTGGTTAGCGCTTTTCATATAACCTGTATTGTAGTATCATGTAAGGTATATGAGCGATCTTCATTATGATTTATGTGTAATTGGTGGTGGAATTAACGGGGCGGGTATTGCTAGGGATGCTGCTGGCCGTGGCTTGTCTGTATTGTTAATTGAGGCGGAAGATCTTGCTGGCGCAACATCATCTGCTAGCTCCAAGCTTATTCATGGCGGTTTGCGCTATCTCGAAAATTATGAATTTGGCATGGTGCGCGGAGCTCTGCGTGAGCGTGAGGTTCTGTATAGCAACGCCCCCCACCTTATTAGGCCTTTGGAGTGTGTGTTTCTACAGGATGATAACACTCGCCCGCAATGGATGGTGAAGATTGGTGCATGGATTTATGATCATTTGGGCGGTAAGAATTCTTTGCCGAAATCCCGTGTTATTGATTTTGTAGGCGGTGATACGGATAAGTATGCAAAGCCTTTAAACGGTAATATTAAGGACGGCCTTGTTTACTATGATTGCCAAGTTGATGATACGCGCCTTGTTATTTCGAACGTTGTTGATGCGGCGGAGCGAGGCGCGCAGGTTCTAACTCATACTATATGCGAGAATTTGTCCGTGAGTGACGGTGTGTGGAGGCTTGCTCTTAGTGAGGCTGGTAAATCTGACCTATGTAATGTTAGTGCTTCTATGGTGGTGAATGCTACGGGGCCTTGGGTGGGTAAGTTTCTTGAGAATCTCGGTATCGGAGAGAGTGATCATGATTTGCCGCATGTCAGGATGGTGAAGGGTAGCCATATTATATTGCCTCGACTTTATAGTGGTGCTCACGCTTATGTGCTGCAACGACCTGATAAGCGCATAGTCTTTGTTGCTCCTTACCAAGGGGAATATACGCTGGTGGGGACTACTGAGGAGGAATATGAGGGCGATCCAAGGGATGCGCATATATCTGATGCGGAGATGGCTTATTTGTGTGAGGCGGTAAACTCGTCCTTTTCTAAAACCATATTGCCTTCGGATGTTTTATTTACTTATAGCGGGGTGCGGCCATTAATTGATGATGGTGCAGAAAATTCTAGCTCATCTTCGCGTGAATATTTAATTTACCATCATAAGCGTTTTGATCCGCCGCTATTGTCAGTTTTTGGCGGAAAACTAACTACGTACCGCGCCTTAAGTGAGGCTGTTGTTGATAGGTTGATGGCTCTTTCAGGGAGAAGCTCTGGCGGGTGGAGCGCGAAAGAGTCGCTGGATGGTTGCCTGTTTGATGGTGGCAGTATAGAGGGGTTTATATCTGCGCAAAGGCAGAAATATCCATGGCTTGATTGTGCTTTGCTGGAGCGTTATGCGCGCTCTTATGGTAGGCGCATGGATATGTTTTTACGCGAAGCAGAGGGGATGGCTGATTTAGGGGTTTATTATGGAGATCAGGTTTTCGCCGTAGAAATTGATTATTTGATAAAATATGAATGGGCAAAAAGCGCGGATGACATTATTTGGCGCAGGTCAAAGCTTGGTTTGCAAGTGTCTGAGGATACTATTCGCAATATTGAGGCACATTTTTAGGGGGGATGATGAAACCGCATTTACTTTCAATAGATCAGGGGACGAGCAGTTCGCGCGCGATAATATTTAACGAGCATGGCGATGTGGTCTCGTCGGCTCAAAAAGAGGTGGGATTAATTTATCCGCAAGATGGCTGGGTGGAGCAAAACCCGAAGGAGCTTGTTGCAAATACATTTGCGGTAATTAAAGATGTGCTTGGGCGTGATGAAGAAATATCCAAATCTATTGCTTCTGTTGGAATTACAAATCAGCGTGAGACCACCATTGTTTGGGATCGTGAAAATGGTGAGCCGGTTTATAATGCGATAGTCTGGCAGGATCGCCGTACGTCTGATTATTGCGCAACCTTAAAGGGTGAAGGCTTTGAGAATGTTGTGCAGGAAAAGACAGGATTACTGCTCGATCCTTACTTCTCAGCAACGAAATTAAAGTGGATTTTGGATAATGTTGAGGGGGTGCGCAGTCGCGCTGAAAATGGAGAGTTGCTGTTTGGAACTGTTGATTGTTATTTGCTCTGGCATCTAACTCGAAGGCGCGTACATGCTACTGATACGACTAATGCATCGCGCACAATGCTCTATAATATAATCAGCCATGATTGGGATGGTGACTTGCTAGATCACTTTGATATACCTAGGGTTATTATGCCTGAGGTGGTAGGAAATATATCTGATTTTGGCCGAATTGATTCGGATTTATTTGGGCATGAGTTACCTATTGGCGGCATGGCTGGTGATCAGCAAGCCGCGATGATCGGGCAGGGATGTATTAAGCGGGGTATGGTTAAATCCACCTATGGTACAGGGTGTTTTATGCTGATGAATATTGGTGGAAATCCTGTTGTAGCCAACAACAAATTACTAACAACTATAGGTTTTTACGTTGATGGTAAAACTTCTTATGCATTGGAAGGTTCTATCTTTAATGCAGGCACAGCAATTCAGTTTTTACGTGATAATTTAGGGTTTATTGAGGATGCTAGTGAGAGCGAAAAACTCGCTTTATCTGTCGATGATAATGGTGGAGTATATTTTGTTCCTGCCTTCACAGGTCTGGGCGCGCCGTACTGGAACCCTGACGCGCGCGGTGTAATATGTGGCTTGTCACGTGATACCAGTAGGGCGCATATTGTGCGCGCAGCTCTAGAAGCGCAGGCCTATCAAACTCGTGATTTACTTGGCGCCATGGAGGATGATAGTGGGCAAAAAATCGAGGTTTTGCGAGCGGATGGTGGTTTGGTGGCTAATGAATTTATGTGCCAATTTTTATCTGATCAATTGGGCGTAGCAATTGCAATTCCGCGGGTTTTGGAGGCTACGGCATGGGGGGCAGCTTGTCTTGCGGGTGTTAAGGCTGGCGTATTTTATTCTCTGGATGAGGCTGCGCAAAAATGGCAGGAAAATCGTGATTATACTCCTTCATCTAAAGGTCAGGACATGGATGAGTTATATCGAGGGTGGAAGGCTGCTATTAGTAAAGCTAGTATGACATAATGCTTTGTATTTGTGTTTTTAACTATGGTTTGTTACGTTGGCTTATTATTATGGGAGGTTATGATGTCTGTTTTTCAGGATTTAGGTGAAAATAAAGATGTTACTTTGCTATCTTTATTTGGGGCGGTTGCAGTATCTAGCATTATTTATTTGAATAACTTATCAGTAGAAAATGGCTGCGGTAGGTTAAGTCGTGATACAGTTGAGTGCATAATGGCAAAAACTGGTAGAGCAGAGCAAAGTGATCCCAGTAAGCATTCTCAAGATTTGTTATCTGTAGATATTGGTTAGTTTTAAGCTATGATGTATGCGCTTCGGCCTCGATGAAAACTTTTTTCACTAATGAGTGTGCTTCTTTAATATCGATAGTAATGGCCTGAATAGTTTTTTCGACCTGTCCAGCTGGCAGTGCATCGTTAAAATCAATACTTATATTAACCAGTAAGAATTCTGGCCCCATATGTAGGGTCAGCACTTCGTTTACGTGCTCTATTCCATCATGTTTGGCAGCGAGACCTTTTATGTTATGCACTATTTTTGTATCTGCGCCTTCACCGATTAGTAGGCCTTTGGTTTCATAGGCTAGCCATATTGCGGTTAAGCCAAGTATAACCCCGATCATCACCGATGCCATTCCATCCCAAATGGGATTCTGGGTTATTTGTGCCAACATTATCCCGATTAGCGCGACGAAAAGCCCTAAAAGGGCGGCGAAGTCTTCGAATAAAACAACGAAAAGTGATGGGTCTTTGCCTTCTTTTACTGCTTGGATATAGCCTAATTTACCGCGAACTTTGTTAAATTCCTTGAGGGCAAATGCGAATGCAGCGCCTTCGAAAATAATGGCTAGCCCAAGGACGATATAGTTTACAGTTGGGTCATGTAATTCTGATGGGTGGATTATATGTCTGATGCCCTCATAAATTGATATCCCCGATCCGACGGCAAATATAAGTATGGCAACGACGAAGCTCCAGAAATAGATTTCTTTGCCGTGGCCAAATGGAAAGCGCTCATCCGCAGGTTTTGCAGCGCGTTTTAATCCATAGAGCAGTAAAATTTGATTTCCTGTATCGACCAGAGAATGTATGCCCTCGGATAGCATTGCCGAGCTGCCAGTTATTGAGGCTGCTATAAACTTTGTAACGGAAATAAGGGCGTTTCCGATTAGAGCTGCTAATATTACTTTTTTTGATCCTGAAGCCATTGTTATTCGCCGAAATTGTTATCGTTGCTATTGGTGAAGTTATCCAGATATGGAACTAAATGCAATGCACCATGTTTATTCATGTGACCATCATCCATGAACATGAAATTATTGTTTTTATCATAGGGGGGCTGCATTATTGGCAGCGGGTCAAAATATGGGATGCCAAGATTTTTTAATAGGGGGATGAATGCATTGTTGGTTGTAGCCAATTTTTTGTTTGTATAATCGAGGTCTATATCCATACAGTTATTTTCTGCATTTTTTAGTGGCAGAATTTTTGAGATCATCAAATTATTCTTGATCTGGCACTCATGCGGATTTTCTTTGAATAATGGCCCAGTGCCAAGGAAATATGTGCGTTTATTATAGCTAGCGATTTTTTCTAAAGAGCTGCGGATATTATCATTAAGCCCCGGAGCTTTGAGGCCAAGAAATACGTATTTAATGCTCTTATCATTCTCAAGCGTATCATAAAATGCAGGGGTTAGATCCATACAATATTGATCCACCTTGCCAGCTTTTATTCTAGTGCCTTCATTTTCTATCCATGTTCGGCATGCTCCGCGCATGAATAGGCGTACGGTTAGACCTCTGTTTTTTGCCCATTGTAGGATTGTCGGTGTGTAGTGGGAGGCAAAGGAATCCCCAACTAATATTACTTCATAACTATCCTTGTTTGCGCCGATTATGCAGTGTTCTTTATCGTAAGCGCCGCCCTCTGCAGAGCAAATTTTATCGAGACTATGCGCAGAGACTACGGATTCCTCAAGCTTATAGCTAACCCGCCAATCGGCTTTATCCTGATTTTTGAGGATGTTTGAGAATATTATGGATATAATAATCACCAACGCCCCGATTAATATAACTTTTAAGGGCTTCTGCTTTGATGTTCTAAATGGTTGCTCAATATAACGATATGAAAGGAAGGCGATTATGAATGATGAGAGAGCAATGCCCAATTGTACTTGTAAGCTAAGCTCTGCGCCGAAATAGCTTTTATAAAATGCGATGATTGGCCAGTGCCATAAATATAGTGAATATGATATTAGCCCGCAAAATATCAGGACTTTGTTTGAAAGTATATTGTGAACATTACCAGTTTTGTGTTGGGCGGAGTATATTATGAGAGCTGCGCCAAGGCAGGGAGCTATGGCGTTTACACCAGGGAAGTTACCTTTTTCTATGAATAGAGCGGATGCTAGTATAAGGCTTAAACCCAATATTGATGCGATCTCTATGTAGAGTTGTTTGTTTAGTTTCGGGATGCAGCCAATGGCTATTATCCCGCCTATGGCAAGCTCCCATGCTCTTGAATGTAGGTGGTAGAATGCACTCATGGCATCGGTGCGCACTAGATATTCGCTTGTGATAAGGCTTGCTATAAATATGGCTATTAATATGAGGTTGCCGCGGGCTGCGCCTAGTAATTTATGGGCGGCGATTAGCAGTAATGGCCAGATAAGATAGAATTGCTCCTCTATGCCTAGTGACCAAGTATGTAGCAATGGCGCGCTGTCAAAGCCCGTGGCAAAGTAATCGACCTCTCCTGCGAAGAAGAAATTTGAGATTTGGGCGCT
>DAOWDF010000100.1 GCA_030639165.1 Alphaproteobacteria bacterium | reverse complement strand
GGTATGTTTCATACAAAAAGGATAGGAAATGCCCCATATTACTGTTGAATATTCTCGGAATATGGGTGCTGTGATGGATGTTTCAAAGCTTGTATATGATATGCATGACAAATTAGCAGCTCTTGGTATTGATAAGAACCGCATTAAAACCCGCGCAGTAGTTTGTAATAGCGCCGCTATTGGTGAGCGTGGATCTCGTGGCCATATGCTGCATGCTACGCTATTACTGTTGGCTGGTAGAGATAATGCTACGAAGAAGAAATATGGCGACGCGCTACATGGTTTGATGCAAACATCTGTAGTTGGGCTAGTTGATAATTGCTCGGTAACGCTTGAAATACGTGATATGGATCCTGATAATTATTATATGTAAGGATTACTATGTCTGATTTTACAGGTAGAATACACCATGGGCAAAGTACTATTACCGCTATGTTTTATAACTCATCCCAAGATAATGAGTTTGGAATGAGTGAAAGAGATTTAAGTGATTACATAGATGTAACTGAAGGATCGGGGAAGCAGAAATATATAACTGCAATGGTAATGTTACAAAACTATAAAAATGAACACGGAATTGAATTAGATTATCTACCATATAAGGAATGGGATTTATAAATGTCATCAAAAGACCAAAAAAATATTGGGGTTTGCCCGTCTACTACTGATGTAACAAGCGGAGCTTTGCCAGCATCGAAGAAAGTCTATGTCGGCGATCTCAAAGTTCCTATGCGCGAGATTGCTCTAAGTAATGGTGAGAGCCTAACCGTTTACGATACTTCTGGGCCATATACGGACGAAGCGCAAACTCTGGACATTATGCGCGGACTTCCTAAAACGCGTAGCTCATGGGTGATGGATCGCGCCGACGTTGAATATGTTGAAGCTCGCGCCGTTAAGCCGATGGATAATGGTTATAAGGATGAGAAGCAGCTCCGAAACCGTAAGGTTAACCACGAGAAATTCCCTGCCTCCCCTGAAAAGCCATTACGCGCTAAGTCTGGCGCAAATGTCACGCAAATGCATTATGCGCGCAAAGGGATTATCACTCCAGAGATGGAGTATATCGCTATTCGTGAAAATCAGCGCCGTGAAGAGGTTCATAGCTACGCCAAAGATGGCGAGCCCATGGGCGCTAACTTGCCTGATTTTGTCACTGGTGAATTTGTCCGTAAAGAAGTAGCGGAAGGCAGAGCGATTATACCTGCTAATATCAATCACTCAGAGTTAGAGCCGATGATTATCGGACGCAATTTCCTTGTGAAGCTGAATGCGAATATCGGTAACTCCGCCGTGACTAGCTCAATCGGCGAAGAAGTCGATAAGATGGTTTGGTCGATCCGTTGGGGCGGCGATACGGTTATGGATTTATCCACGGGTAAAGACATCCACGATACCCGCGAGTGGATTATCCGCAATTCACCTGTGCCAATTGGTACAGTTCCGCTTTATCAAGCATTGGAAAAAGTCGGCGGCGTGGCCGAAGATTTAAGCTGGGAGATTTTCCGCGATACGCTAATCGAGCAAGCCGAGCAAGGGGTGGATTACTTCACCATTCATGCAGGCGTGCGCTTGCCTTATATCCGCCTGACCAATGATCGCGTCACTGGCATCGTTAGCCGCGGTGGCTCTATCATGGCGAAATGGATGATGAGTCACGGACGCGACAGCTTCCTCTACACGCATTTTGAAGAAATCTGCGAGATCATGAAGGCTTATGATGTTTCATTTTCATTGGGAGATGGCCTCCGCCCTGGATCAATAGCTGATGCTAATGACGCAGCGCAATTTGCTGAGCTTGAGACACTTGGCGAGCTAACAAAGATTGCTTGGAAACATGATGTGCAAACTATGATCGAAGGCCCCGGCCATGTGCCTATGCATTTGATCAAGGAGAATATGGATAAGCAACTTGAATGCTGCCACGAAGCTCCGTTCTATACTCTTGGGCCTCTTACTACTGACATCGCACCCGGATATGATCATATCACTAGTGGTATCGGCGCGGCTATGATCGGCTGGTTCGGTTGCGCTATGCTTTGCTATGTCACTCCTAAGGAGCATTTGGGTCTCCCTAACCGTGATGATGTGAAGGTCGGGGTTATCACTTACAAGATCGCTGCCCATGCCGCGGATTTAGCCAAAGGCCATCCGAGAGCGCAATATCGTGATGACGCGATGAGCAAGGCTCGCTTTGAGTTCCGCTGGGAAGATCAGTTTAATATTGGGTTAGACCCTGATACTGCGCGCAAATTCCATGATGAAACTTTGCCAGCAGAGGGCGCAAAAACCGCTAATTTCTGCTCTATGTGCGGGCCAAAATTCTGCTCCATGAAAATCACGCAGGATGTCCGCGATTACGTGAAGGCCAACCCTGAACCCACAACCGAGGAAGAGGCAGCTTGATATGCTTGAATATAATTTAGCAGATTCACTGCAGGGCTTAGTAAAATGGGCATTAATGACACCTGTTGAAAATAGGGATACTGCATTAGATGTATGGAAAAAGAAATTTAAAACCAATGATGTTAATTTAGTATTACGTTCTTTGTTATTGTTAAATTCTTCGTGCTATCAGTTAATAAGTTTTATTGAAGAATCTGAATATGTAAGGAATAAAACTAAGCCTTCCTATCTTGGTGCAGTTAACTCTTTAGTTAGTTTGATAGCCCTGAATAACCTTAGTCAAAATTGGAATTCATTAAAAAATTCTTATGCAACTGCTGCAAGTGAAGCGCGTTTTAGTAGTATTGGAGAATCTTTGCACAGTAAAGTTCCTTCAGGAATAATTGAAAATGAGGAAATAGAAGCTTTAATAATAAACATAGAAGATGTTAAAAAGGAATTGTTAGAAATTACTGATAATATCTTACTCAAAAATTATTTGATTAAAGAATTTGAATTTCTTACTTTTTCTCTTAAGCATTTTGAATTATTGGGCTGTGCTGGAATAGAGGAGTCTACAGGTAAGATACTTCAAAAATGTTTTACCTCAAGAGAATCAATTCCAAATAAGATCTTGCAAAATACAATGGGTATATCAATAAAGACCTTAAAAATACTTGCGTTAATAGGGGCGGCAAATGCAGGAGTTGAAGCCATTTGTGATGGAACAGGATTTGTAAGTGGTATGATTGAAAATATTAATGAAGCAGAAATACCAGAGACAAAATTATTGCCAGAAACTAAACAAATTCCATATAAACCCAAAAAAATAGCATAGATAATTCTATAGAAGTGTAGCGTGTAAAATGACCAGCAACATAGAAAAAATGATAATCTCTGCCGCAAGTAAGGATTGGCAGAAAACCGCCATGGTAATCTCGAAAGTATTTGATAACCCAAAATTCGATAACACCTATTCCGCCCAAGACGTAGCCGCAATAATCGGCACCTTAATAGAAGGCGGAAAACTAGCCTCCCAAGGAAATATCCGCCGTTGGCGCGATAGTAGCGTCAGGTTGGTTGATTAGTGTTTAATGTTCCCGCCTTATGCGTGGATCATTATTAAAATCATCTATTGTAAAAGATAGTGTACGTGTAGGTAGTTCTTTAAAGGCGATAATTCTATCTTCCTTTATTGTGAGGCGCCATGTTTCATATTCTGATGGTTTGTTTTTGGCAAAAGCATCACAAGATAAAATTGTTATATTTTTTCCTTTTTTAGGGCAGCGTATAGAATTTGATCTTATCACTGATATATTCGCTAATCGTGCCTGATCTGCAAGGTTTTGGCAATGTTCAAAACTTGAAGGATCTTCCCACAAATCTTTATTATCACTGATTGGTGCTATAGTTAAATCAATAGCACGATTACTTTTGTACTTAACCTGAAAGGCTGTGTATTCACATGTATTAGAAGGTAGGTCAGTCTTTGGGGATTCCGCAAAAAACAGTAATTTATAGAATGCCATTTCCGCTAATGCTGTTTCTATTTTTTCAGAAGCATAAAACGCACCTTCACCCTGACCTTTTCTTCTAAATCTTGAGCCATTTGGTTCTGGCTCATATCGAAAAGGAGTGAAAAGCAAGTAATCTAGTTTTTTACATCTATCTGGAATCGGAGGTTTTGTTTCTTCTAGTAATTCTTCTAATCTGTCTTTTTCAAATTCGTCATCAACTATTTTCATAGTAGAAACGACATGTTGAGCCTCAACAAACCGCCAGCAGTCACTATCTATATTTATTAAGTTATATTCTAGCTCTTCTGCTGTCCAGATATGATAAGACATTCACTAAACCATCTATTTTTTTTATACGCTCCAAAGGAATATCATTTATAGCAGTATTGTTATTTCTAATCCAGTCTGAGGAAACGGAATTATCCCCACCAGTGATTGCATCTAATGACCTGAATATACGGATGAATAATAAAGATAATTCAAATTCTTTTCTATTGGGGTTTATCTGTGCTTTATCATTGCTAATTTTAGATAGCCTAGACTCTGATATATCTACGATCTCTGATAATTCGGTATTTGTTATATTTAGTATCTTTGCTGCATTTAGCAGGGCTTTTGCTAAAATTTTTTCATCACTTAAGGTTTTACTATGGTTTAAACGCATCATATCCCCCTCATATAGTCATCTGTATGAAATGTTACACTATAATTATTTCACATGAAAGTTATTATTTGGTTAATTATAAATTCTACCCCATCGGATCAAGTGGCGCTTGCGCCAGTGCCTCAAAAGGGAAATCTAGTTTAGCGCGCCCGCCTAGCTCGAACAGCTCGATAATACAAGTTGAGAGCACAACTTCACCGCCAGCCTTACGCACTAAATCACCAGTGGCCTTCATAGTCCCGCCAGTTGCCAGTAAATCATCCATGATTGCAACGCGGCTGCCCGCACCGATTAAATCTTCCTGAATTTCAATTCTGTCTGTCCCATACTCCAGTTCATACTCAATACCTATAAGCTTGCCCGGCAATTTTCCTTTTTTCCTAACCATTCCAAAGGGTAGATCAAGGGCTTGCGCAATCGGCACTCCGGTTAAAAATCCGCGCGATTCAATGCCTAATATTATATCGGCCTTTTGCTCTCTCGTGCGCTCTATCAAAT
>DAOWDF010000025.1 GCA_030639165.1 Alphaproteobacteria bacterium | reverse complement strand
TCTTCTGTAGCTTTCATTACTGCTGACATTTTATTCTCCGCTTTTTATATTGTATAATTACGCAAGGTTGTTTCCTGTTTTTTATTTTCGAGGATAGTACATCACACCAGTTAATATGTCAAACTTATAGTGTTTTACTTTTATCCTATGTTTACTATATATAGCTTAACTTTATTATATAGTACGAGTTCACCTAGCTATGCTTGGTGGTGGTAGAATAACGACGATCTTGATGGTGGTCAAAATATAGGTAGGTGAGAGGTTATTCCCAAGGGGATGATGGTGATAATAAAGTTTCCGGGACATGAAATATTTTTCTTTTTGGATCGATTTTAATAGTATTTTCTTCTGTTTCTCCAGATCCAATACTTACCGGAAATGTTTTTTCTCCGTATTCTTCCATTGGGTTGCATATAGTATAGTGTGTTGTATGGCATCCTATAGGGTTTGGAAAAGAGCTAAGGTCTTTAATTTTATGTTTTTGAGTAGTGAAATTATTACCAGATATTTCAATACATCCATCTGTAGTAAGCTCAAGTTTATACTCTTGGCCCTCAATACTAGTTACTGAAATTGTACTTCCTGATTTTTTATTGAACTTAATAGCTGTAGTCATTAGTTTTCACCCTGATTATTTTTAAATTTTGATGATAGTATAGTAAAAAAGGTTAATATGTCAAACTTGTGTAGTGTATTTTTTATATTTGTACCATAATTTTATAAAATTGATCGTGATCTTATTGCATATAAGGCAAAGGGTATTATTAAGCACGCTGTATTTACGCTTGCCCAAGCAATAACAATATCGTCAAAATTTAAGAATGGTATTTGATTAGCGACTTTATCAAAATCACCGAAAACGTGAGAGCCTTTTTGCTCATAATAGACCAATCTATAGGCATCGCTTTTTAATAAGCCATAAGAATTAACAAATACTTGTAAAATCATGGCAAAGCCAAAAAAGGAATTAAGGAATCGTTCGAAATCACCTCTGGGGGCTAGGTCGAATAATGCTCTATATAGGAAAAAGGCGGCAATTAAGCATTCAAAGGCTGGCCCCATAAAGTTCATAATAGAGGTGTGGTAATTATTAAATGCAAGGGTGATGTTTAATAGGGCAAGAAGGATAATTATTGCTTGGAGCAAAATATACTCCCTAAATGCCCAAAGGCCATAAATCATGGCAATCCAGATTATAACTAATATTGGAATTTGCTGGCCTGATAAAAGCCATGCCATACCTCCGCCATGCTGGAAGTCAAAAGTAGGGATAGCGGGGTAGCCATAAAACCATGCAAATATAGTATGTCCTATCTCATGGAAGAATACGGACATATATACTAATCCTGAACTTACCCATCCAAGAGGAAAGCCTGAAGCTAATTCCCATTGTTCGTTAAAAATCCATGCGTATAACGGGATATTGGCCGGTATAGCAATTATTAGTCCCCATATTATTATTTGGGTGGTTGAGAGTTTATGCATTGGTGCTATCCGTTTTATAAGTACAGTAATATTATATATTTATGTTTTTTATAAGATAGGGCAAGAGCCATATATATCATCATGCTTTGGTGGTATCTGAGATGATATTTCTGTTCTTCTTTTTGTGACATCTATGAACTCGGGCTGGCTTAAATGCTGGGTTATGTTTTTTAATAATGTTACTATTTTATCTATTCCTTCGTCGGTTGCAATTAGGTCATTGCGGATTTCCAAGCCTAGATATTGCAAATCATTATTATCCGTGATTAGGGCGGCAGCGTTGCTAAGGCGTTGCGCTACTCTGTAAGGTTCCCCTGAGACAAACAGGAATTCATCTTGCATATGTTTAAGATAATTCTCAAATTCCTGCGAAAGCGGGGTTTTCTCGCAGCGAATAGTGCCGACCTCGACATTGCGTTTTACTTGATCCCAAGTCGGGGTGAAGCTGTGCATATCAATGACTATTACGCCGCCATGCTCGTTTCTTTTTTCGTTGATTAATTGGGTTTTTGCTCCGTGATAGGGGCAATATATTTCGTTGAATCTAAGGCTGCGTTGCTTTGTGCAGCATTGGTCGGTTTGATTGGCCGGGATTATTATGTTGCCATTTTCTGATGAGCGTGGATTAATAGCGTAGTCGGGCATGGTGTTAAGGTCAAATAATAGGCGTGAGTAATTGCCCCATATAAGGCTAGCATCATCAAAAGATTTATCCAGCGCGGTAAAAACTTTGTCCATATGTAAGTCATGGGCATCATGTGCGTTATTGAACCAATTTTCGTTTGTTCCCATGAATGGGGGTAAGCACTCAGGCACGGAGCGTCCGTTATGGGGGCCAGAAAATATTATTTTTCCTGGTTTGCTTATTATGCTGACCGGCTCAGGGTCATTATCTCCCAATAATTTTGTTACCGTTGTTTTCATTCGAATACGCGCTTTAAATTCTAAAAAAAATGTTACTTTAGTTTCTATATATGAAGTAAATATTAATTATTAGTTGAAAATACTCACGCTCATCAATAAAGTCCACACATGACATCAAAAAATAAGAAAAAATATTTTGGGACTGACGGAATTCGGGGGTTAGCTAATAAATATCCGATGACGGCAGATATTGCGCTTAAGGTTGCTATGGCTAGTGCTAGCGTGCTGCGCTCTGCGCGGGATGGCAAACATATGGATCGCGTGGTAATCGGTAAGGACACACGGCTTTCTGGCTATATGTTAGAGCAGGCGATGAGCGCTGGGTTTATATCTATGGGTATGGATGTTATTCTGGTAGGGCCTATTCCAACTCCGGGGATTGCTAAGTTAACACGATCGCTACGGGCGGATGCAGGGGTTATGATCTCTGCGTCGCATAATTTATATCAAGATAACGGTATTAAGTTATTTGGCTCTGATGGCTTTAAGCTGGATGACGCGATAGAGGCAAAAATCGAAGCAAAGATAGATCAGGATTTATCACCAGAGCTGGTTTCTTCTGAAGATCTTGGTAAAGCTAACCGGCTTGATGATGCGCTGGGGCGTTATATAGAGTCGCTTAAGCGCTCTATTCCACGCGGTGAAACTCTGGAAGGGCTTAGGGTCGTTGTTGATTGCGCGCATGGGGCGGCATATAAGGTTGCTCCGCAAGTGTTGTGGGAGCTGGAGGTTGATGTTATCGCGATTGGTAATGCTCCTGATGGCCGTAATATTAACGATGGTTATGGAGCTTGCGCGACGGCGAAGCTGCAAGAGGCGGTTGTGGATAATCATGCTGATTTAGGGATTGCTTTGGATGGTGATGCAGATCGTTTGATTATGGTTGATGAAAAGGGCAATAAAATTGATGGCGATCAGCTTATGGCCGCAATGACGCTTTGGTTTAAGGAGCGTGGGGTGCTTACAGGTGGCGGACTTGTTGCTACTGTGATGTCTAACCTTGGTTTGGAAAGACTTATGCATGAAAATGATTTGACGTTAGCGCGCACAAATGTTGGTGATCGCTATGTGGTTGAACATATGCGTCGCCACGGTTTTAATCTAGGCGGGGAGCAATCTGGTCACCTAGTTATGAGTGATCATGCAACTACTGGTGATGGCTTGCTGGCGGCTCTACAGCTATTGGATATGATCAGGCATAAGGGCGTTCCTGCTAGTGAGGCGCTAAATATGTTTGATCCAGTGCCTCAATTGCTTAGAAATGTTGAGTTTAAGGGCAAAAGCCCATTGCTAAACGAGTCGGTTCGAATTGAAATAGACAAGGCGCAGGATCGCTTCGGCGCGGCGGGTAGGGTTTTGGTACGTCCATCGGGAACAGAAAAACTTATCCGCGTTATGGCAGAGGGGGATGATTCCTCGCTGGTTGAAAATATAGTAAATGATTTGTGCGAAGTGATTGAAAAGGTTGCTAAGGTCGGGTAGTTTTCTTTCGCAATTAAATAAGAGTTAAAAAATGAACGAAAAAAATGACAGTATAGCATTATTGCCAAATGGTTTTGCTGACCTATTGCCACCATTTGCAGAGAGTGAAGCGCGGGCGATTAATATATTAATGGAGAAGTTTAGCTCCTTTGGTTATCGTCGTGTGAAGCCACCTTTGCTGGAATTTGAGGATAGTTTACTTGCTCCAGGGCCGGGGGCGCGTTTATCCAATGATACTTTTAGATTTATGGATCCAGTTACGAACAGAATGCTTGGTTTACGTTCTGATCTCACTGCGCAAATATCGCGCATAGTGTCTTCACGATTTTGTAAGGGTGAGCGCCCGTTGCGCCTTGCTTATGCGAATGATGTGCTGCGTAGACGCGGATCGCAAATGCGCACGGAGCGTCAATTTGTGCAAGTGGGCTGTGAGCTTGTGGGCTCTTCAGATTGTATTGAGAGTGATGTTGAAATATGTGTTTTGTCAATTTTAGGTCTGAAATCTTTAGGGATTAAGGATATTACGCTAGATTTGACTTTACCGAAATTTGTATCTTACTTGCTGAAAAATGTTGATGATGGCGAAGCTAAGATCATTAGGAAATATGTGGAGCAGCGCGATTTTGATGCGTTGGTGTCGCTAAAATCATCCACTGCAAATTCGATTGCACAGGCTATGGTCGCATCGGGGAATGCGGATGATGCTATAGCTAAGATTGAGGTAATTGAGCTTGATGAGGGTTTGTGCGGGGATATTAAGCATTTGAAGCTTGTTTGTGACGGGGTTAAGGGCGCGTTATCTGATCTCAAAATTGATGATGTGACGTTGAGCATAGATGTTTTAGAGCAGGAAGGTTTTGAATACCACAATGCATTTGGGTTTACATTATTTGCAGCTGGCTTGAGCGCAGAGCTTGGGCGTGGTGGTGCTTATGATGTGTGTTTTGGTCATGCAAACGATGATGGTGAAGTGGCACGCGGCTTTACTATATATATGGATGCGCTGGCTGGAGTAATTGGGCAGGTCGCTGAAAGTGATAAAGTATTTGTTAGCAGTGCGGAATCATGGGATGTTATCTCTGGCTTACAAAATGAGGGCTGGGTTGTTGTGCGTGGTGGTAGCGATGGAGATGCTCCCGTAGAGTGCACACATATATATAAGAATAATAAAATTACTAAATTATAAGATTAAAAAGCGAGAAAAATCATGGGTAATGTCGTAGTTGTAGGTTCACAATGGGGTGATGAAG
>DAOWDF010000209.1 GCA_030639165.1 Alphaproteobacteria bacterium | reverse complement strand
GATCGTATAGCCCTTATTTATACTCAAGTCAAAATCTTTTTCATAAACTACAGCCTTTTTATGGAGAGTTTTTGCCGCTTTGTCAATGTTTTCTATAATATATTTATTATGTGTATTGTGTAAATTATAGTATTTGTTCATTTGGGATTGTTTTGGTAATGTTTTTTTGCGGAGTTGACACATTTTTTACCGAAAGGATTGCAATTCCAGAAACTATGGACAGAACAAAAATTAGACAAATGGCTTTTAATAATAATTTCATAGTGTTTCGTTCATGTTACAATTTATCAGTGTCTAGGTGACACTTTATAATTAGGATAGTGAGTATAGAATAAATGAAAGAAATAGTAAAACCTATTGTTCTTGTAGGGATGATGGGGTGTGGTAAAAGCGCTGTTGGGGCTCGTCTTGCTAAGGTTATTGGAGTTAATTTTCATGATTCGGATAAAGTTATTGCTCTCGATCAGGGACAATCCATAGCAGAGATTTTTTCAAATGATGGTGAAGCGTATTTCCGTGAGATAGAGGAGCGTAAAATATCCGATCTTTTGGAGTTAGATAATTGTGTAATTTCTACAGGCGGTGGGGCGCTTGGGTCTGCACAAACGCTGTGTGATATTAAGAGTAAGGCTATATCTATATGGCTTAAATCTGATGTGGATACTATATTTAGCCGTATTAATGGTAATAAAACTAGGCCATTATTGCAGTGTGAAAATCCGCGGGCAAAGCTGGAAGAGCTTTTAAAGGCGCGGGAAACATTATATGCTGAGGCTGATATTCATATTGATAATTCATCATCACATATCAAAGAAGTAATAAGCAAAATAGAGCGAGAGCTTAAGGATTATAATGCAAAGTAAAATAGTTAAAATTGACCTTGGCGAGCGGAGCTATGACATTGCTATTGGCTCAGGTTTATTAAGCTTGGTTGGTGATTATTTGCCGTTTGATATTAGTGCTAAGAAGGTGTTCCTTATAACTGATGATAATGTTGAGCCATATGCGCTTGATTTGCGAAGTAAGTTGCAAGAGGCAGGTGTGGGGTTTTGTGAAATTTTGACGCTGCCACATGGTGAGAAAACCAAATCCTATGACAGTCTTCGACGCGCACATGACTGGATGCTTGAGAATAATATAGATCGTAGTTCTATAGTTTTTGCTGTTGGCGGTGGGGTGATCGGCGATCTGGCTGGATTCAGTGCATCAACTATATTGCGCGGAGTTCCATTTGTTCAGATTCCAACTACCATTTTATCGCAAGTTGATAGTTCTGTTGGTGGTAAGACCGGCATTAATACTAGCTATGGCAAAAACCTTGTCGGTAGTTTCTTTCAACCCGAAGCGGTAATTACCGATATTGATACGCTTAAAACCTTGCCGAAGCGTGAGGTATTGGCTGGTTATGCAGAAGTGGTTAAGTACGGCCTTATAGATGATTTAGCGTTTTTTGAATGGTTGGAAGAGAATGGTAGCGCTGTTATAGATCTGGAAGAAGAGGCCATTTTATATGCGCTGGAGACAAGTTGCAGGGCAAAAGCCCGCGTAGTAGAAGCGGATGAGCGCGAGGGCGGTAAACGCGCTTTGCTAAATTTAGGGCATACATTCGGCCATGCGCTAGAGGCGGCTGCTGGTTATGATGGTTCTCTCCTACATGGCGAAGGTGTGTCTATTGGCAGCGTTATGGCGTTTGATCTTTCTGTGCAAATGGGGCTGTGCACACAAGAGGATGCGGATCGTGTGCGGAAGCATTTTGAGTCTGTGGGGCTGCCTGTTGATGCGTCTGCAATAAGTACAAATGTAGACTATCTAATAGATTCGATGGGGCGTGATAAGAAGGTTCTTAATAATAAGATGACATTTATTCTGGCGCGCGCTATTGGCGAGGCGTTTATTACTCAGGATGTTGATGAGGCAATGGTACGTAGTGTGTTAGAACAATCTTTATCAGGGGGATGCTAATGGATATTGTTCTTGTGTTACCTATTATAGGGATTGTTATTTTACTTCTGCTATCAGGGTTTTTCTCAGGCGCGGAAACGGCTTTCACTGCTGCTTCTAAGGTGGATTTGCACACCAAGGAGAAGGGCGGAAATAAGCGCGCTAAGCTGGTGAACCGCATAAGAGAGCGTAAAGATAGGATGATCGGCGCGTTATTGCTTGGCAATAATCTGGTCAATATTCTGGCTTCAGCGCTAGCGACTAGTGTTTTCCTCAAGATATTCGGTGATGTCGGAGTTATCTACGCTACTTTGGTGATGACTATATTAGTGCTTATATTTGCAGAAGTTTTGCCAAAAACCTATGCCTTTCATAATGCCGAGAATATGGCTATGCGGATTTCGCCTATAATACGTATGATTATTGTGATCTTTGCGCCGATCACCGAAGCGGTCACTTGGATTGTGCGTAAAGTTTTGAAGCTGGTAGGGGTTGATATTTCACGGGTTGGAGCTGGATCTCATTTGGAGCTGCTCCGCGGGACTATTGAAATGCATGACGGGGATGAGATCGAGACTAAGGAGCAGCGCGCAATGCTTCATTCTATCCTTGATCTGGCGGATGTTGATATTGAAGAGATCATGATTCACCGTAAGAATGTTTTTATGGTCAATCTGGATCAGCCTATTGATAAGATCGTGCAGGAGCTGCTCAGCGTTCAATATACAAGGATCCCCTTATGGATTGATAATCCTGATAATATTGTTGGTATTGTGCATGCAAAGGAGTTGCTGCGAGAGCTTATGGATGTCGGTGGGGATATTGCGAATATTGATTTATCGCGGATTTCTCGTGACCCTTGGTTTATTCCTGAAACGACGAACCTCTATGATCAGCTTCAGGCTTTTCGTGATCGTAAAGAGCATTTTGCGCTTGTGGTAAATGAATATGGCTCATTCATGGGGATTGTTACGTTAGAAGATATATTAGAGGAAATAGTTGGCAATATTGATGATGAGCATGATGAGTCAATGCTTGGGGTGCGTAAGATTTCCAATGGCTCGTTCATAATTGATGGAGCTGTGACGATTCGTGATCTTAACCGTGAGCTTGGTTGGAATTTGCCTGATGAAGAATATGCGACGATTGCAGGGTTGATTTTATTCGAATCGCAAATGGTTCCTAATGTCGGGCAGTCTTTCAGGTTCTTTAATTTTCAGATGGATGTGGTGCGTAAAAAGCGTAACCAGATTACTTTGGTACGGGTTACGCCGCCTGAGTAATAGGAGTTTTTGATGGTTGAAAATGTAATAATATCTAGAATTATTTTTATAGCTAAAATCTGTATTGTGTTTTTGCTAATGCTTCCTGCTTGTAGCGTTGTATTTTCATTTATAGTTGTTGGGGATATAGATTCTTTTGGTGAAATATTCAATGAAGTTGTAAAACGTTTACTGATTTTTCCTGTATCTATTGTTTTCGCTATTCTGCTTGGTTGGCTAGATATTATAAGTGACGATGCGTTGCTAAT
>DAOWDF010000063.1 GCA_030639165.1 Alphaproteobacteria bacterium | reverse complement strand
TGCCAAGATATTTGGCTCTTTCTGTACATCATACTGTCCTTTCTAGACTAACTTTTAATAGTTAGCTAGGACAGCCCCTTAATTTATAACGATTATTCAGCTTTTCTTTTAAAGCCATCACTACCAGCCGCGATTTGCCATTAACATTGGCTCGTCAATCTCGCTGATTTCTGTGCCACGCATTGCTACGCCGCCTAGCTCTTTGGAGGCTTCTAGTACGATCGCAGGGTCGTTATAATGCGCAGTGGCCTTCACAATTGCTTTGGCAAACTGATCTGGGTTGTCTGATTTGAATATACCAGAACCAACGAACACGCTTTCTGCGCCAAGCTGCATACAAAGAGCAGCATCCGCAGGGGTTGCAATTCCGCCAGCGGCAAAATTAGGAACAGGAAGTTTTCCTTCTTTACGAACTAATTGCAGCAACTCAAACGGCGCACCAAGATCTCTGGCCATAGTCATAAGCTCGGCTTCATCCATGTTACAAACACGGCTGATTTCGGCATTAATTTGGCGCATGTGACGCACTGCTTCAACGATATTACCAGTGCCCGGCTCACCTTTTGTGCGGATAAGAGCAGCGCCCTCACCAATACGGCGTAGAGCTTCACCAAGGTTTTTTGCGCCACAAACGAACGGCACTTTATAGTTAAATTTATTGATATGATATTCATCATCGGCAGGAGTTAGAACTTCAGACTCATCAATATAATCAACGCCAATGCTCTCCAATATTTGCGCCTCGGCAAAGTGACCGATGCGGCATTTCGCCATTACAGGAATAGATGACACAGCCATAATTTCTTCGATTAGATCAGGCGGGCTCATACGCGCTACGCCACCGTCTTTGCGGATATCTGATGGTACGCGTTCCAGCGCCATGACCGCAACCGCGCCTGCATTTTCGGCAACTTTGGCTTGCTCGGCAGTTACAACGTCCATAATAACTCCACCCTTAAGCATTTCTGCGAGGCCAGTTTTGATGTTAATAGTCGTCATATCTCTAATCCCTTTTTAATCTTATCAGTAAATTTTCCTTGTAAGTCGCCCATTTATACATATAAAACCTTATAATGCAAAGCATAAACACCATAAAATCAGGAACACCATTTTGTATAAATCAGATGTAATAGTAATTGGCGCAGGCGCAGCAGGTATGATGTGCGCTTGGCAAGCGGCAAAGCGCGGGCGCAGCGTTCGTGTAATTGAACATACGCGCAAAATTGGCGAGAAGATCCGCATTTCTGGCGGCGGGAAGTCTAATTTTACCAATCTATATTGTAGTGCGGATAATTTCATTTCAAACAACCCGCATTTCTGCAAATCAGCGCTTAAACGCTTCAGCCAACATGATTTCATCGCGATGATTGAAGAGCATGGTATTGCCTATCACGAGAAGCCCCATAATGAAGATGCACCAATGAATTCAAAAGGACAGCTTTTCTGCGATGAATCAGCGGAAGATATTGTAGACATGCTAAAATTTGGGGTGCTAAATGCGGAAGGTAATTTCCAGACGGATACCAGCGTTAAGGATGTGCAGAAAAAGGGTGATGAGTTTGTTGTGCGCACTAACAACGGAATTTATTCTTGTGAAAGCTTAGTCATTGCGAGTGGTGGCCTATCTATCCCAAAAATTGGGGCTAGCAAATTTGGATATCAACTAGCCAAGAAGTTTGGCCTTGAGATTATACCCCCACGCGCTGGCCTTGTACCACTGACTTTTGGTGATGATTTATTGGAAAAAACCAAGCCGCTTTCTGGATCATCCATTGATGCAAATGTATCGTGCGGATCGGCATCATTTCGTGAAGGGTTACTATTTACTCACCGCGGATTATCGGGGCCTTCTATTTTGCAAGCATCATCATATTGGCATGACGGTGAGGAAATATCCGTGGATTTAGCGCCAGATATTAATATTTTTGATGGCCTGAAAAAGGCGCGGAAAAACTACCCAAAACAAATGCTACGCACTGTACTATCCGAGATACTACCGAGCAAAATTTCGGCGGTAATAGCGGATTTAAGCGGTTATGACGCGCGGATAGCAGACCTATCCGATGATAAGCTACGATCCGTAGCGGATTTTATTAACTCATGGAAAATAAAGCCAAATGGTACTGAAGGCTACAGAACTGCGGAAGTAACACTTGGCGGCGTTGATACGGACGGTATATCATCCAAAACCTTTGAGGCGAAGACCACAAAAGGCCTTTATTTCATTGGCGAGGTTTTAGATGTCACGGGGCATCTAGGCGGCCATAATTTCCAATGGGCTTGGTCATCTGGTTGGTGCGCAGGTCAGGTCGTATAGCTAACTAGTCTTTCATACCAACTGCTTCGGCGTAATCAACAAGCACTCCATAATGTGGGTCTTCGATCAAATTAACCTCAACCATATCCTTTGCTTTATGTAGCAATAATTGGCAATCCTGACTTAGGTGAACCAGATGCAGTTTCTTCCCAGCCTCCACGTATTTAGTTGCCAGCGCGTCAATTGCCTCTAACGCGGAATGATCCCAAACGCGAGCATTGCGGAAATCAATTACGATGTCCTGCTCTTCATCATCTTTCGGATTAAACAAATCTTTGAACTTTGAAATTGAGCCAAAGAATAACGGGCCATTAAGCATATAAACCTTATGCCCTTCCTTTTCAGAGCGAGCCTCAACCAACCATAGATGATTTGCGGATTTCCATGCATAAACCAGCGCAGATACAATCACGCCGATAATAACTGCCATTGCCAAGTCATGCGCAACAGTAACGCCAGTTACCAGTAATATAACAAATGCATCCTCGCGCGGTATTTTCTTAATTATGCGGATGGATGCCCATGCAAAAGTTCCAATAACCACCATCATCATCAGGCCAGTAAGCGCGGCCAAAGGCACCATTTCAATCCATGACGAGGCAAACAGGATAAATCCTAGAAGCGCTACGGCTGCGGTAAGGCCAGACAGCCGTCCACGGCCACCAGACTTCATATTAATCATAGATTGCCCAATCATTGCACAACCACCCATAGCACCAAAGAACCCGCAAGTAAGATTAGCTAGACCTTGGCCGACACATTCCTTTGATGTACGTCCACGGCTTTCCGTTATTTCGTCAATAAGCGTTAGGGTCAGCAGGCTCTCAATCAAACCAATAGCCGCCAAGGTAAAAGCAAGAGGCAGAACAATGAATAATGTCTCCCAAGTAAAAGGCACCATTGGAATATGGAATATTGGCAAGCCACCAGACACACTGGCCAAGTCACCAACTGTACGCGTATCCAAATTAAGACCAATTACTAATGCTGATACTATTACAATTGAAGCCAGCGGTGCAGGAACAATTTTGCCAATCTTAGGAACTTTAGGCAGAAACCAAATGATCGCCATAGTCAAAAATGTCAGACCGACCATCAAATACATATCCATGCCCTGCATCCAACCGCCATTAAACATCACATCAATTGCGCTGTGAGAGGATTGCGCCGCATGGTCGCTGACACTATTAGCAATATATTTCTCCTTAAACTGGCCGAGCTGCGCCAAGAAAATAACAATGGCAAGACCGTTTACAAAGCCAAGCATAACAGGGTGAGGTACAAGGCGAATAAACTTACCCAATTGAAAAATACCCGCCAATATTTGAATTACGCCCGTAAGCACAACGGCAGCGAATAAATATTCAACCCCATAAATTGCAACTAACCCAACCATAGCAACTGCCATAGCGCCAGTAGCGCCAGATATCATACCACTACGACCGCCAAATACAGATGTTATAAGACCAACAAAAAACGCAGCATAAAGCCCAACTAATGGATCAACCCCTGCGACAAAGGCAAAGGCGATGGCTTCTGGAACAAGCGCAAAGGCAACGGTAAGGCCAGATAAAATATCTGCTTTAGGATTATTAGTAAGCTGGAAACGATGGACAACGCGTAGCATAGCTCAATCTTTCTATAGTAATTTCAATTTGTGTTTACTAGCAACAGCCGCCAGTAGGGTTTGTATTATCTTCACAACATTCATCATCATGATCATTGCCCTCATCATGGGAATGATCGTGACCACAGCAAGAGCCGTCATGGTTATGAGTATGTGAGTGATTATGAGCCGATCCCATAAGCCAGCCACCAGAATTACCGCCTGTACCAATTGGCATGGTGGTAGACATAGATAAACGCTTCTTTATATCGCTAAAATTATTCATGAGCGCATGTTTATACTATTTTTAATTATTGCGCACGTATTTTTTACAGGAGGATAGCAGATAATATATTTACATATAGGATATAGCTACAATTCTTGGTCAACATCCTGATTGGTGTCATCTTTATCCATATTGGTATCATCTTTAATGATATTAATTTCTTTTATTAAGGCATTAACATGAGGAAGAATAGCCGCTTCATATTTCTTTTTCTTATCATTAGACAAACCAGAAAGTAAATCATCAACCATAGCTATTGCCTGATCATCTAACTCAGATCTTTTTATGGCTTTCTTAATTTCTGCACTCTCATAGTCGCTGATTTTTTTTATAGCGTGATCCAGTATGGTTTTTATGCTTTTATCTACCTTATTCAAACGCCTTTGGAAATCATCGCGAGTAATAGTTACAACTGTAGCCGTCGTAATAGTTTCATAACTAAGCGGTGATGGTTCATCAATAACTAAACATTTCTCTCCAATTATAGTACCTGGACCAAAACGCTCAACCTCAACCTTGTTACCGCCCTCCATGACGAATGATGCAACTTCACCATTTTGAATAACATATGCGCGGGCATTACCCTCTCCAGCCCTAATAAAAGTTTTCCCAGCTTGCAGGCAGCTTCGCTCTAAAACATCCGCACCTTTTTTCATTGCCATCTCTTAGTTATTAAAATCAGAACAGAATATTATCATTTTTTTAATGTTGTAAGCAGCATATATAATATCTTATCCACGTCATTGTAGTAAAATTTACAGTTATCGAAAAAACTTCCCCTAAAGAAATACCGTTTCTTTTCTTGACAGAACCCTAAAAAAACGTTTAATTGAGCCAGTCTTTGTGGTCTACCTCTGATAAATATCAGCCGAACACCAAGAAGAGCTGATTTTAAATTTATTAATAAGGAATATCAAAATGTCACAAACAGGAACCGTCAAATGGTTTAACTCAACTAAAGGCTTCGGCTTTATCGTGCCAGATGATGGTGGAAACGATGTATTCGTACACATCTCCGCTGTTGAGCAATCTGGACTAGGTACTTTAGATGAAGGCCAAAAAGTTGAGTACGACCTTACAGAAAACCGTGGCAAACAAGCTGCTGGAAACTTAAAATCTATGGCTTAATTTTAGTTAGCAATTTAACGATCAAAGAAACGCCCCGATATTTTAGGGCGTTTTTTATTGTGCAATAATGATCCGGCAACTTCAGAAGAACAAAAAATTCCGAAGCACAACAGCCATAGAGCCACATAAAGACCCGCGACCTCCAGCCACACAATATTGCGCCATGGTCCCACGGTCTTTTATATATGACCATATATTAGGACTATTAAATACTTGCCGTACAACGGCAGGGATTGTATTACTCTATGGTAATAAATATTTGACCCACTAGAGGAAAAACAAGCTATGGACATCTCCAAAATTTCTGTCGGCAAAGATGCGCCGAATAATATCAACGTAATAATTGAAAATACAGCTGGCGGCACACCCGTAAAGTATGAAATCGACAAGGAGTCTGGAGCGTTGTTTGTTGACCGCTTTATTCATACTCCGATGTTTTACCCTGCAAATTACGGCTTTATCCCGCAGACTTTGGGCGGAGATGGTGATCCG
>DAOWDF010000066.1 GCA_030639165.1 Alphaproteobacteria bacterium | reverse complement strand
TTTGATAAATGGGTAATACAGCCAACAAAGCGCATAATCGAAAATGTTAGAAAAATTAATCCAGATATTCCTATAATTGGTTTCCCGCGTATGTCAGGTAATAATTATACCTCATATATCCAAAAAACTGGAGTTACCGCAGTAAGCTTAGATCAATCTATTGATACTAAATTTGCAGCGCAAAACCTTCAGCCATTAGTCCCTGTTCAGGGAAATCTAGACCCTATCTGTTTGCTTACAGGGGGAGATGCTTTAAAAATAGCAGCTGAAAAAATACTATCTGATTTATCTGATGGTAATTTTATCTTTAATCTTGGTCATGGTATTAACAAAGATACCCCTCCTGAGCATGTGCAGCAGCTATCTCGCCTTATTCAGGATTATAAATAATGAGTAAGAAGGTCGCCGTAATATTATTTAATCTCGGCTCTCCTGACTCAAAAGAAGCCATAAAGCCGTTCTTAATGAATTTCTTTATGGATAAAAATATAATTAACCTACCATTACCATTTCGTTATCTTTTAGCAAAGAGGATCAGCTCAAGGCGCTCAAAAAATGAGGCTGGAGATGCTTATGGCGAGCTTGGAAATAAATCCCCCCTACTAGAAAATACTAACGCACAAAGAGACGCTCTAGAGCTATCTTTAAATCTTAACGGTGGTAACGACTATAAAGTATTTACTTGCATGCGCTATTGGCATCCATTTGCCAGCCAAGTTGTTAAAGATGTTGAGGAGTGGGGCGCTGATAATGCCATTTTACTCCCCCTTTACCCGCAATATTCTACGACTACTACAAAATCATCAGTAGAAGATTGGAATAAATCATCCTCTTTATTGGGCTTAAATGTTCCAACCGCAATAATTGAAAATTACTATGATAATAAAAATTTTATCGAGGCCAGCGCCGATAACATCCTTAAATCATATGAACAAGCCTTAAAAGACGACCATAAAGACTTGCGGATTTTATTCTCTGCTCACGGCCTACCAGAAAAAATTATTAAAGCAGGCGATCCATACCAATATCAATGCGAACAATCTGCGGAGCTTATCGCTGCTAACGTTTCTAAAAAACTTAATCTTAAGATCAAAGCGAGCGACTGCGAGCCGTTGCAAATGCAACGTAAAAATAATATAGACTACCAAATTTGCTATCAAAGCCGAGTAGGGCGCTTAAAATGGATAGGACCATCAATTGATGAAGCTTTAAAACAAGCCGCCACCGATAAAAAAACAGTTATAATATACCCACATGCTTTCACCCAAGAACATGTTGAAACTTTGGTAGAACTAGATATTGAGTATAAAGATTTTGCAGAAAAATTAGGTATATCTGGATATTACCGTGTGCCTACCTTAGGCATATCAGAAAAATTTATCGCTGGACTGGCTGATTTGATTAAATTAATTTAAATACAGACCCTTGATAAATAAAAGTAATTTAGATTAATATATTGACACAAATTATAAATATCAATTGCGAGGCGTTCATAATAGAACGTTAAGATTATAAGGATAAACCATATGCAAGACTTTATAATGACATATTTTGATTGGATTAGAGCCTTTCATATTATTTCTGTGATTGCATGGATGGCGGGGATGCTATATTTGCCGCGTCTTTTCGTTTATCACGCTAGTGCGCCTATTGGCTCTGAGATGTCAGAGACATTTAAAATTATGGAGCGTCGCCTGCTACAAATAATAATAAAACCTGCCATGATTTTGACATGGGTTTTAGGTGGTCTTATGCTATATGCCTATTGGGATCTGTTTAAAACTACACCATGGATGCACGCCAAATTATTATTGGTAATCATAATGACAGGAGTTGCTCACGCATATATAAAATATGTCAAAGCATTTGCCGTTGATAAAAACAAAAGATCTGCGAAGTTCTTTCGTGTTCTTAATGAAGTTCCAACTGTACTTATGATTATCATAGTGATTCTCGCAGTAGTAGAGCCATTTTAGCAATAATTTAAATATTTAGAAATTAATTGTGTATAAGTTCTTGACTCTTTTATAGGCTCTGGCTATAAAGATTTTGTCTTGAGGAAAATCCATTAAAATTTGGGGTATGTAAATGCTGAAATATCAGCATGAATAAGGCAAATACAAATATATTTTGCTAATTTTTTTAACCAGAGTTATGAATTTCCTCCACTTAAAATCAATTAAATTATGAGTTTTTCATGAATTTACAAGAATTAAAAACCAGATCACCAGCCGAATTACTAGCATTTGCAGAAGAGCTGGAGATTGAAAATTGCAACACAATGCGCAAGCAAGACATAATGTTTGCAGTTTTAAAACAATTAGCTCAACAAAATGTTCCCATATCTGGTGTTGGTGTTTTAGAAGTATTGCAAGATGGATTTGGTTTCTTGCGCTCACCAGAAGAAAATTACCTCCCAGGCCCAGATGATATATATGTATCACCTTCACAAGTTCGCCGCTTTGGTCTGCGCACTGGTGATATTGTTGAGGGAGAAATTCGTGCTCCTAAAGATTCAGAGCGTTATTTTGCTCTCTTGCGCGTTGGTTCTATCAGCAACGAAGCGCCAGATAAACTCCGTCACCGTATTAACTTCGATAGCCTGACCCCGCTTTATCCAGATCGTAAGATCAAGCTAGAAATTGATGATCCAACTATAAAATCTAATTTACAACGCGTTATTGAGCTAACAGCTCCTATTGGTTTTGGACAGCGCGCATTGATCGTTGCACCGCCACGTACTGGTAAAACAGTGATGATGCAAAATATTGCTACGTCGATCGCAGAAAACCATCCTGAAGCATATCTAATCGTCCTTTTGATTGATGAGCGTCCAGAGGAAGTTACCGACATGGCGCGCAGTGTTAGGGGTGAGGTTGTATCCTCTACCTTTGATGAGCCTGCATCTCGTCACGTTCAGGTTGCTGAAATGGTGATGGAAAAAGCCAAGCGCTTGGTAGAGCATAAACGCGACGTTATTATCCTGCTAGACTCTATAACACGCCTTGCACGTGCATATAACACGGTTGTCCCTTCATCTGGTAAAGTCCTTACCGGTGGTGTTGATGCTAATGCCCTACAACGCCCTAAGCGCTTCTTTGGCGCTGCGCGTAATGTAGAGCAGGGTGGATCACTGACAATTATTGCTACGGCTTTGATTGAAACAGGATCACGTATGGATGAGGTTATCTTTGAAGAATTTAAAGGTACTGGTAACTCTGAAATTGTTCTTGATCGTAAAATTGCTGATAAGCGCGTATTCCCCGCTATTGATATTCAAAAATCAGGAACACGTAAGGAAGAACTATTGGTTGATAAAGATACATTGCAGAAAATGTGGGTATTACGCCGTATTCTTAACCCAATGGGTACGGTGGATGCAGTTGAATTCTTGCTTGGTAAGATGAAACAAACTAAGAGTAATACAGAATTCTTCAATAGCATGAACCAGTAAAATTACACTTATATTATAAACCTATATTAGGTTTTAACTCTCCGTAGCTTGCTATTGGAGAGTTTTTTATTGTCGGATTTTTAGCGTACATATTTTAAATAACCATGCTTAATGCACATGAATTTATATAAAATATATTGTTAATTTTCTGTTTATTGACATGAAAAACAATATAAAAATCCAATTAAAATCGAAACGATAGTGTTTGCCATATTGCATTATTTATGGTGTGATAAAGATATAGATAGATGAATTGATTAAAGAACATATAGTACATAAAGGTTAAGGCAATGAGTTTTAGTATAATTAAAAAACAAGCTTACACATCACTTATAAAAATACCAACTAAATATAAAAATGGTATTTTAACTAGCCTTATATGCATATCATCACTATCTATGGGTAGCGCGTGGTAATACGAGAATTATAACGACACATATAATTATGTAGTTTCACGTGAAGCACCATC
>DAOWDF010000322.1 GCA_030639165.1 Alphaproteobacteria bacterium | reverse complement strand
TTTTATGCTTACGATCAGGAAGAGCATTGCCCCAACTTAACGCTTCAACCAAGAACTTTGGCCGTATATTATTATATTGACGGATAAGTGCATCTAAGGATTTATTTAGATCGGCAGGATTATCAATATCCTCAAAGGCCGAAGCATGAAGACCTTGCTTAACTAAACAAGTATCAATATTCACCAGCGAACCACCCAGAATATCATGCGCCATGGTATCGCCAACCATTACAGTTTGACCTGGATATATTTGCTTTTCCTGAAGTATTCTTATGCAATGTTGAAAAATAGGTTGATGAGGTTTGCCGATATATTCAACAATTCCACCGAAATCTTTATAACGCGCAGCTATCGTTCCTGGGCCCATGATATTACGTCCGCCCATAATCCCTAAACTATCGGGGTTCGCGCAAATAGCCTTCAAGCTATAACGGGCGCATTCCTTTAATAATGGCTCGTAATCTTCAAGGTTTTTTTCTGGGGCATCGCTACCACTAATAACTAAAAAGGTAGCATCTTTAGGGTTTTCAACAACCTCCACATCAAGACCATCAACAATTGAACGATCTCCGCCGCGGCTAATCACTACACATTTCTTGCCGATATCCTTAAAATAACCCTCGCTCTGATTATTAAGGCCTTGCCATGTGACCTCACCAGAAGTGATAAGATCATCATATAAATTGCTAGCAATACCGAGAGCACTCAAACGCTCAGCATTTTGCTCGGCGCGCTTACCAGAGTTAGACAAAATAATTACGTGTTTTTTCCTGTCTTGTAATTGCTCTAGACATTCAATAACGCCATCATAAGCCCTCTCGCCATCATGAAGAACACCCCATTGGTCAATAATAAAGCCAGCATAGCTATCCGATATATCGGAGATACCCTCACAGAATTTTGTTTTAATTATCTTATTTGGACCTTGAGCCATGATATTTCCCCAATATTTGATAGCGCATTATGCTTTAATTATAAAGTCTAATCAATAGAGGTTTATAAAGGTTTAATTTTTAAGATCAGAGATATATTTCTTAACGTCTCTTTTGATCTCAGGTGCAAAAATATATAAGGCAATAATGTTAGGAATAGCCAAAGAAAGATATGCAGCATCAGCAAAACCGATAAGGTCATCAAGCTTAACTGAAGCACCTACAATTATGCATAAGCAATAGAATATTTTGAATATATGATTAATAATACTGGCCTCCCCAAAGAAAAATGCGATGCTTTTTGAGGCATAATAAGACGCAGTTATCATAGTTGAGAAGGCAAATAGAAAAACCGTAAATGTAAGCATATATTTAAAGGCTGGCACAGCGCTTTCAAAGGCTTGTGAAGTTAAGGCAACCCCCTTAATTCCATCAGTATCGCCATAAACTCCCGTTATAACTATAACTAGCGCAGTAATTGAGCAGATCAAAACCGTATCAACGAAAGGGCCGATCATTGCAATCATACCCTGCTCTACTGGGGAGTTGGTTTTAGCGGTACTATGAACAATCGCGGCAGTTCCCAACCCTGATTCATTAGAGAAGAATGCGCGCTGCGCTCCGACCATAAGCGCACCAACCATGCCACCATAGCCAGCTTGTGGTGAGAATGCCTCAGTTACAACTGTATATAGGGCATGCGGGAGATCAACTATATTCATCAAAATAACTATAAGGCCACAAAAAACATATATCCCACCCATGGTAGGGACTAGCTTTGATGCTACATTAGCAATGGATTTGATCCCGCCAATAATAACAGCACCGACCAAGAGAGCAAGAACCAAGCCAAATACCCAAGCATTGCCATCAATAAAACTAGCATCACCGCCAGTTGCTAACCTTACTTGCTCAAATGCTTGGTTAGCTTGATACATATTACCGCCACCAATCATTCCTAAAAGACAGCAGACAGAAAACAGACCTGCAAAAAACGTACCCAACAGAGGAAGGTTTCTATTATCAAACCCAGCCTTTAAATAGTGCATTGGACCACCAGAAATTTTCTCTGGATGATCAGGGTCGAGGTGATGACGATATTTCACGCCGAGCATAACTTCCGCGAATTTAGTGGACATACCAAAGAAGGCCATCACTATCATCCAGAACATTGCCCCCGGCCCACCAAGAGAAATTGCAATAGCCACGCCGCTGATATTACCCAGACCAACTGAACCAGAAAGAGATGTCATTAAGGCTTGGAATTTAGAAATTTGCCCATCTTCTTTTTCACCTTCACCTGCGTCAGCCTTACCAAACACCAAGGACACAGCGTGACCTAGGAATCTAACATTGATAAAACCAAGATATACAGTAAGGAACACTGCAATTGAGATAAGCCAAATTAGAATAAGCTTAACATCAACATCACTTGTAATGGGAACAGAGTAAAATACAATATTTGATGATATTCTGCCGATTGGCTCAAAAAAGCCATTTATTGTTGCATCAATACTCATAGGTAACCCTTTAAATTATAATGTTGCGCTACATAGTGGCTTAGATACTTCGTGTCCCTCAAAAGGAGTAGCAGCCCATTTACGAAATGTATCATTATCCATCTTTGCTGCTGCTTCTATTCTAGGTGAGTATGTTCTACAGAAAATATCAGGGCGCATCTTGGCAGCGTCATTTGAAATTCCATTTGCAAACTCTGTTCTTAGCTTATGGATATTTTTTTCGGGATCACTTGCTCCATTTTCACGCATATAATCCATTAGGATGTCTTCGTATGTAGCAAAAAGATCCTCATGTTTATTCGTGAATTTCTTATGCTCAATATATAAGTTATTACCGCTGGCATCTGCCATATGCGCGCAATTAAGCCCGATAACCATAAGCTCACTATGGATACGTATACCCTGCTCTGCCTCTGCTTCGCGTGAGCTATAGCATTCATTTGCAAAAGAAATATTCGCCCAGAAAAGTAGTGGCAAGACCAATAGTGAAAATTTTATATTCAAAGCATTATCCTTTAATATCAATAATTTTATTCTAGCAGGCCATTTTCACAGGAGTTAATAATGGCAGACCCTCAAAATGGGCGCGCAGATTACCAATTACAAGCTGCCCCATTTTAGATTTAGTTTCAAGAGTGTTGCCCCCAACATGAGGAGATAATACAACATTATCCATCTTTATCATCCCTTCTGGTACATTTGGCTCATCCGCATAAACATCCAAACCAGCCCCTGCTATAGCTTTATTGCTCAAGGCAATCAGAAGATCTTCTTCATTAACTACTGTTCCGCGGGATATATTAATTAGATACCCCTTAGGACCAAGAGCTTCTAATATTTTATAATCAACCAGCCCTTTAGTCTCTTCCCCGCCAGCGCAAATAAGAATTAAGAAGTCTGAATTAGATGCCATCTCCTCTAGGTTATCGTAATATTCATAACCCATATCCTCCTGCTTATTGCGTCCGTGATAAATAATTTTAGTGTTAAAAGCCTCAGCCCGCTTAGCGACTTCCTTGCCAATTCTTCCTAGCCCGACAATGCCAACAGTTTTCCCTGAAACAGACACACCCATTTGCATTGCACCAGAATGCCAGCGCCCAACGCGAACAAACATATCACCCTCAACCGTGCGCCGTGCGAGTGTAAGCATTAATATAAGCGCTATATCTGCTGTATCATCGGTAACTACGTCAGGTGTGTTGGTCACTATAATATCACGCCTTTTTGCCTCGACAAGATCAATATTATCAAAGCCGACACCATATTGAGATATGATTTCAAGGTTAGGCAGAGCGTCAATCAGGCGTTTACTAACGCCCTTACAATTAAATGTAGAAACTATAGCAATAATATCGTTACGGTTATCTTTTATTAACTGCTCAGGGTCTTTGGCTTCCCAAAGTCGGATAACATTAAATTTACTCTCCAATATCTCCATTTCATTTGGCAATATTGGGGCTAGCGCTAGAATGGTTTTTAACAAGGTAAGCCTCTTGATTTATTGTTATGTTCTGTGGTTTATGTCACTTAGAACACTAATATATGAGAATAATATAATGACGCAAAAACACAAGAAGCTATTTATTAAAACATGGGGTTGTCAGATGAATGTTTATGACAGCAACCGCATGAGCGATATATTATCCTCTCTTGGCTATAAAGTCGTAGATAGCCCCGTAGATGTGGATATGATGATTTTGAATACATGTCACATACGCGAGAAAGCTACTGATAAGGTGTTCTCTGAACTTGGTCGCCTAAAAACCCATAAAACTGAAAAAGAAGCGAATGGCGGTAAGATGCTAATCGCTGTTGCTGGCTGCGTTGCCCAAGCTGAGGGCGAGTTTATAATGGAGCGCGCGCCTTTCGTTGATATGGTCTTTGGCCCGCAAACTTATCATGAACTGCCAGAAATGGTACTTAAAGCTAACGGTAATGAGCGCGTTGTTAATACTGAATTCCCAACAGTATCAAAATTTGACCACCTGCCAGACGAGCACACAATTGAGGGAGCATCAGCGTACCTCTCCATACAGGAAGGTTGCGATAAGTTTTGCACATTTTGCGTTGTGCCGTATACACGTGGCGGAGAATATTCCCGAACTCCGCAAGAAATAATCGCGGAAGCACATAGGCTGCAAGAGCAAGGTGCAAAGGAAATTATTCTTTTGGGTCAGAATGTTAACGCCTACCATGGAGAAGATGGCAAAGGTAAAACATGGGGGCTAGCCGACCTTATTTACAAGATCGCTGAAATAGATGGCGTAGATCGAATAAGGTATTCAACATCCCACCCGCGTGATATGGATGATGATTTAATAACTGCCCATGGCGAAGTGCAAAAGCTCATGCCATTCCTGCACCTTCCTGTTCAAAGTGGCTCTGATCGTATATTAGAAGCAATGAACCGCAAGCATAAGGCAAGTAAATATCTTGATGTGATTGCTAAACTTAGAAAAGTACGCCCAGAAATTGCGTTTTCTTCCGATTATATTATCGGCTTCCCAGGGGAAACTGAGCAAGATTTTGAGGATAGTTTGGCTCTAGCGCGTGAAGTTGGCTATGCCTCTTGCTACTCGTTTAAATATAGCGCCCGCCCTGGAACTCCAGCGGCGAGCTTGCAAGCAGCTTTAGTGCCTGCAAATATAGCCACCGAGCGTTTGGCAAAGTTTCAAGCTCTTATTAATGAACAACAGGCTGAATTTAACAAGACATGCATAGGCAAAACCCTGCCCATTCTTTTTGATCGTAAAGGCAAAAAAGAAGGTCAAATCGGCGGACGCAGCGAATATTTTCAATCTATATTTGTTGAAGGAAATGAACGCTTAATAGGTAATATTATTGACGTTAAAATCACCGACGCATTCGATAATTCATTGACTGGTGATGTTGTTACGTTGGGATAATCATAATTGACACCATAGGAATATTTTGCTATGGTGCGTTTAATAATAGGGATTATTGCGCCTTATATCTGAAGCAAGGTTTTATAGCTATTAATAAGTTATAGCTTTCGTCATCATCCAACTTGTTTGGAGCATCCAGCTATCCTAATCTCTACATATTAACCGTTTGGGAAAATGGATCACCCGAACAAGTCGGATGATGACGTAGCATTGTTTTATACGATTTTAAATGGTACTGGCTATATATAGCTATTTGAGCCCGCAAGTTGGGCTTAACCCTTATAACGCATTGTAATTTAATGGTTTTAACGCGAGCCCGTATCGAGCCCAATACGAGCCCGTGCCCCCGTATTTCGGGTCTATTTACTATATTTTGGGCTCATTTATTATGACTTACTATCTATATAGCGCCTAAATAAAAACATCTTTATGCTTGACGGCGACTCGCAAATGACTCATGATTCGATTTTAGATTTCACAAGGGAATTGCAATGTCGAGTCAAAAATCAAAGTTATCAACAAACCAAGAAAAGCCAACTGAAAGCATAATCATCGGTGATTGTGTAGAAAATATGAAGGCTATCCCCAATGGCTCAGTTGACTGCATATTTGCTGACCCACCATATAATTTACAGCTTGGTGGAGATTTACACCGCCCTAATAATTCTAAAGTTGATGCAGTTGATAATGACTGGGATCAATTTGAAAGCCTAAAAGCTTACGATGAATTTACTCGTGAATGGCTCAGCGCGGCGCGTGACACTCTTACAGATGATGGTTCGATTTGGGTGATTGGAAGTTATCACAATATTTTCCGCTTGGGTTACATCTTGCAAGATTTAGGCTTCTGGGTTTTGAATGACATTATCTGGCGCAAGAGCAACCCTATGCCTAACTTCCGTGGACGCAGATTTACTAACGCGCACGAGACAATGATATGGGCTTCAAAATCACAAAAATCGAAATATTACTTTAATTATGACGCAATGAAATCACTTAATGAAGATTTACAAATGCGCTCTGACTGGCTACTACCTCTTTGCACAGGGGCGGAACGCCTTAAGGATGAAGATGGCAAGAAAGCTCACCCAACGCAAAAACCCGAAGCACTACTAAACCGTGTGTTGATGGCATCAACTCGCAAGGGCGACACTGTGCTTGACCCGTTCTTTGGTACTGGTACAACTGGCGCAGTCGCCAAAAAGCTTGGGCGCTCATTCATTGGGCTAGAACGCGATGAAACCTACGCAGCCTTTGCAAAAGATCGCATAGCTAATATTGATCCACTTGCAGATAATTTAATCGTGACCAAGCAAAAGCGTGAGCTGCCAAGAGTTCCTTTTGGGAATTTACTAGAGCGTGGATTGCTGGAGGCTGGTGCAGTATTAACAGATTCTAAAAACAAGCACAAAGCTACGGTGCATGCAGATGGCTCTATTATCATACAAAATCGCATTGAGAATATTCGCGGCTCTATCCATAAGGTCGGGGCAGCTGTTCAGGATGCCCCATCATGCAATGGCTGGACTTATTGGCATTACAAAGATGGACGCAAGAGTCTTCCTATAGATAATTTGCGCGCACAAATAAGAGCAGAGCAAAGTGGCAATGTCTAAAAACCTAGACTACATATTTATACGTGACCTTGTGATAAAAATGTCTGCTGGCATTTACGAACATGAGAAGCAGGCTAAGCAGCGAGTAATTATCAATATAGATTTAGAAGTTAAGAGCAATATCAGTAAGAATCTGAACTCTATAAATGATGTAGTATCTTATGAATACATAACCAACGAAGTAATAAATACTGCTAACTCAAAGCATTATGATTTGCTAGAGGAATTTGCTGAGGATATTGCACAAACGTGTTTGGCAGAAGAGCAAGTTGTTAGCGCAAGAATAAAAGTTGAAAAACCTGACATAATAGATAACACCAAATCAGTCGGCGTAGAAATTATACGCTCCTGAGTATTTGAATTTACTGCTTAAGAAGCCCATTTCCTTCAGCCATTTCCCTTAGCACTTCATATTGCTCTTTCAATTTATTATTAAGGTTGCCAGACTTCTTATTTGATATATAGCTCTCCTCATAAAATAGATTTGTTAGCTTTTCATCCTCATAGATGGCATAACCCTCCATAACTCCCATAAGCTGAACGACTGGCAGCTCATACATCTTTGTTCCCATAAATTCACCATGGGCAAAAATCTTCACATTTATAACCAAATAAGCATCGCGAAGGTTATACAACAGCTC
>DAOWDF010000227.1 GCA_030639165.1 Alphaproteobacteria bacterium | reverse complement strand
TTTTCAGTACGTCAGATTTCCGAACTGATTTCACGATGACTGATAAGACATTGGATTACATGGTTGCTGTTAAAGCGGCCTTGAAAAGTAAAGGGGTTGATCTCTATCTAGTTATTCAACCTCCACGTGCCATGTTGATGCATGAGCATATTGATCCAGAATATATGCCAGAAGGATATGATGCCGCAGTAGCAAAAGCTAATTATAAATCTCTGATTAAGAAGCTAAATGGAGCTGGTATAGCTGCCGCTGATTTATCTGATATTCCCACGGACTTGGCTTTTTTCTTTAAAGGGGATATTCACTGGCGTAGAGAAGGGGCGCAGTGGAGCGCGGAACAAATTTCAAAATTAATCCGTGAAAACGAGCAATATAGCTCTATTAAAAAAGAAGAGTTTTATATTGAAAATATAGGCACTGAAAAAAATAAAAAAGGTGAATTTATAGAATTTGTTGAGGAGCTTTGTGATGTTGTAATTACGCCAGAGCCACGCCCAATATGGGAAACGACTTCTAAGGTAGCAGTATCCAATAATAGTTTGTCCGCAAATATAGCTTATGCTGATATTGCAGTTGTTGGTACAAGCAATACAGAGCGCGAAGACGATTTTAATTTTGTTGGTTCTTTAAAACAGGCGTTAAGTGTTGATGTAAGAAATAACGCTATGCCAATTGATAGATTTTCAAACTCACTCTATAGGTTTTTTAGCACAGATGAATTTCAAAACCATCCGCCTAAAATATTGATTTGGGAGTTTATATCGTATCATGATTTTGATGAGTATAAGGGTTTTAGGCAGATGATCCCTGCGATTAAAGGCGGCTGTTCAGATGGTGATGCTTTGGTTATTTCTGATAGTATGAATATTAATGACCCAAAAACATATGAACATGGAATTTATGAAATTATATTTATGAATAATTTAGAAAATAAACACATTAGGGCGCTTGATAGTTATTTGGAATTGAATGTAACAGAACCAGAAAAGAGAAAACTTCATGTTAGCGTCCTCTATGTAAGCGGAGATGCCGATACAATTGATATATCGCGTTCTAGTAGAGTGGAAAATAATGGAAGATACTTCATTGATTTTACTGATGAAATAGATCAGGAGTTAATGGTTATACAAATTGAAACAGATAAACCATTAGGTAAGGTTAAAGCAAGATTATGCAGCAAAAACAAAAATATATAGACTCAAACCCTTCTGAAAAGAGAGATAATAGGCTGTTTGCCATTGTCTGTGTGCTAGTTGTTGCTGCTGTTTTTTCATATGGGGTAATGTTAGAGTCTGAGAAAAATAAAATTTCTGGGCAGTTGGTTATTACTACCGAGAAAATAGACGCTAATAAACCAGTAAAGCCATATCTTCCCGATATTAGTGGAATTACTGTGGAGGCCGTTGAAAAAATGGCACCGCCTTTAATCAAGGGTAACATTATATATGGAAGTGTTACGCCTTACCCAGAGTTTAATAAATTTATGAAGGGTGGTGAAGCGCGGCGTTTACGTTTAATTCAACATAGGGTTAAGCCCCTTGCTTTAATCATTGCAGAAGGCAGTTATAGCTGGAAAATGTTATATGATGAGGTTCATGCTTTTGATCCTGAAGGCAAAATAATTGATAGAGAAGGCGATATCTATACTCTACGCGTTCCTTTCTTGGTATCTGATGGAGCTTCTCTGGTTATTTCGGGAGATGATATAGCAGAATTAAGGTTATCTATGCAAGCTAACGCATATCTTGCCAATTCAGGAGAGTTTTATATTATACGCACCAAAGTTATTGGCTGGGATGAGGAAAAACAAGCTGCCTCATCATTTATCAATGAAGATTATTATCGCCCTTTTATTATTAATTGGGTAGGAGGAAAGCTTTATCTTGCTGGTAGTGAATTTATAAGCCTTGGTTATCTTAAAGGTAAATCATACGGCATAAGCTATTCTGCATGTATATCTTGTGCAAAAGTAAACCCAAATAAGCCAGCTCCTACAGGCATTATTGTCGGCAATAGGTTTACTGATCTATATTATGGTTTTTATTCTTATGAGGCAGAAGACGTAGCGATTGTGGGTAATATTTATGATAATAATGTTATTTATGGTATTGATCCACATGATCGCTCAAAGCGCCTGATTATTGCCAAAAACGAGACATATGGTACATACACTAAACATGGCATAATTATATCACGTGAGGTTAATGATAGCTGGATTTTTGATAATTACTCTCATGACAATATTGGTTCGGGTATTATGCTTGATAGATCAAGCGTAAATAATGTGGTTGCTAATAACATTGTTGAATATAATGGTCAGGACGGTATTACCTTTTTTGAAAGTGAAAATAATACCACCTGGGGGAATGTTATTAGATACAATAAAAAGGATGGTATTCGTATTCGCAATAGCTGGAATATAAAGCTTTATAATGATGAAATTGAAGCAAATGACGGGGCATCAATTGAGGTTTATTCGCAGGATATTTCGGATCACAAAAAACGTGACCTTGATTTGGACCATTTTACACAAAGGGCTAATGCGGTTGTTAATGGGGCAAAAATAAGCACTAGTGGTGCTTCTGTATTTAAGACGAAAATGGCAGAATATTTGAAATTAACTGATGTTGATATTCGCGCAGTAACAAATTTTTTCCCTGCATCATTTAAGTATGACCGTAGATTGCTGCGAGATAATATTGGCCGTGATGATGTTATGATCAAAATTGTAAATCCTGATGATATAGATGTGATATCAGAGCCATGAAAAAAGGGCTGTTCCCAGCAATATTTTTAATTATATTCATGATTGTATTTTCAATTATGGCGGTGATTTATGCTCCTAGGGCAATATCAAAAACAGAAAGCCCGACGCTGGAAAATATTCTTGCAGGGACATGGGCACCGACCTTTGAGGCTAACTTAAATGAGAGTTTTCCAATTTTTGAAGTGGCTAAAAATTTCTGGGGTAATTTTGAGTATAAGGTTTTTGGGCCGATGCTTAAGCGGATATGGAGGAAGGCGTCGGCCTTAGTTGCGTGCAGTGAGGGATTGCGGCAAAGGGCGTTCCGTTTTATGCCGATGGCTTCTATCGAGGTCATACCGAACGCAGTTGACCTG
>DAOWDF010000273.1 GCA_030639165.1 Alphaproteobacteria bacterium | reverse complement strand
GGTTTTTTATCATCATCACGACCAGATTTATCCATCATTACTGATGGCCCTTCAGTAAGAGCATCTAAGCGGATTGTTTGATGACGCAAAATGTCTTCATGCAAACGCATTTGACGTTCCATCTCATGCAAAGCTTCAGGATTAGTATCCATTTCAAGCAGAACATAGTGGCCTTTACGGCTTTTATTCATACGATATGCAAAGTTTTTTAGTCCCCAAAATTCAGTTTTGTGGATACTACCTTTTGCATCTGTGATTATTTCAGATAGATGTGAAGTGATATCTTTCACTTGCGTATCTGTAAGGTCTTGACGTGCAATAAGCACGACTTCGTAATAAGGCATTTTCGCTCCTCCAGAGTTAGCGCTATAATTTAAGGGTAATCCTTTATTTATAGCATAGCTGACAGGCCTAACCGCCAGCGAGGTTTATTTAAAAGTTGCTGGACTATAGCGAAATACAAGAGTTTAGCAAGTTTTTTCTTTTATGCATTATTGTTATGACTGTCAGCTACGTTTAAAAAATCATAAAATATATCATTTGCATTTGATGCAGTAGCCATATACGACGCTACAAAATTGACCCAGTTTTTACCTGAATGTAATGGATTATCATTGTATGTCTGGCGATATTTAACAATACCTTTGCGCAAAATTCTCTCTAAGTCTTCACGAGTTAAATCAGGATCACCCAAAGCGCGCCTGAATTGACCGACCGCCATACGAGCAAAATAGGGGTAATCAGCATTCATATAACTGTAATCAGAAAATTCTTTATAGGCACTATCAATTTCCTCTATGACATTACTTATATCTCTTTTGGTATCTTCCCCCATTTTAACCTCCCTATTATATATATCCCCCAAGCAACGCGCGAGTAATAATACCACAGAAGAATAGCGTCCTCCTGAAACAATATTTCTCAAAAAACTGTTGTTGAGCAATAATTGCATAGAACCGCTTTACTTGCAAATAAAAAACCAATACTCATGTAGAAAGTGGTGTATTGACAAAATTTATGTATAAAACTATGCATAAGATGCGGTATTTCAGTTTTTAACCAGTATTTTAGAGGGCCAATATAAAATGACACGTGCTTTTGTTTTTCCTGGACAAGGATCTCAATTTATAGGAATGGGCAAGGATTTAGCGGAAAGTTTTACCGATGCCCGCGATGTTTTCAATGAAATTGACGAATCGCTTTCACAAAACCTAAGTAAAATGATGTTTGATGGCGATGAAAATGAGCTAAACCTTACAGAAAACACACAAGCCGCGCTTATGGCTATGTCGATGGCAGTAGTTAATGTGCTTCAAAATCAAGGTGGTATAGAATTAGAAAAACATTGCGCATTTGTAGCGGGGCACTCATTGGGTGAGTATTCCGCCCTTACGGCAGCAGGGGTAATATCACTATCCGATTCGGCTAAACTATTAAAATTACGTGGAACATCGATGCAAAAGGCTGTGCCTGTTGGTGTTGGCTCTATGGCTGCCATACTTGGACTTGATTTTGATGCGGTTGTGCAGATTGCAAAAGAAGCTGCGGGCGAGGAAACATGCTCTGCGGCTAATGATAATTCTGATGGTCAAGTGGTTGTTAGTGGGCATAAAGAAGCTGTGCAGCGCGCAGTGGATCTTGCAACCGAGCGCGGAGCACGTAAAGCAATAATATTACAAGTAAGCGCGCCTTTTCATTGCGAGCTTATGGCTCCTGCGGCTGAAGCTATGAGACCAGCCTTAGATGAGACCAGTTTTAATGCTCCTATAGTTCCTATTGTGGCAAATGTGACAGCAAGCTCTGAAAACAATCCAAAAACGCTGAAAGACTATCTGATTGAGCAAATTACTGGAACAGTGCGCTGGCGCGAATCAGTGCTTTATATGCGCGATCAAGGCGTAGAGGAAATGATCGAGCTTGGTGCTGGCAAAGTTTTAAGTGGGCTTGCTCGCCGTATTGATCGCTCTATTGCCTGCGAAAGCGTTGGCAATCCAGAGCAAATTGAAAATCTTATAAATAAATTGAAGGGTTAATTAATATGTTTGATTTAACAGGAAAAACGGCGCTTATTACTGGCGCAACTGGTGGCATTGGCGGAGCGATTGCAAAAGCATTACACGGGCAAGGCGCTATTGTTGGTATATCAGGGCGTAATGAGGATAAGCTAAAAGCTTTAGCTGACGAACTGGGCGAGAGAGTTTTCGTGCTCGCAGCTGACTTATCAGATGATGCCGCCATCAAAGATTTGGTTGCTCGCGCTAATGATGATATGGGGCAAATAGATATTCTAGTTAATAACGCAGGCCTTACCCGTGATGGTCTTTCCATGCGGATGAGTGATAGCGACTGGCAGGACGTTATAAATGTGAATTTAACCGCGCCGTTTAAACTGGCTCAAGCCGTGCAGCGAGGAATGATGAAACGCC
>DAOWDF010000286.1 GCA_030639165.1 Alphaproteobacteria bacterium | reverse complement strand
CGTTACCATCGGCAAGCTTATATGCCTTTTCTTTAGGTTTTGCGTTTCGGCATTGTATGTCTTTCAGCTTCATTTGGGGGCACCTGTTTTCAATCTATTTTCACATGCCCCCAATTATACCACCATTTTTTGTGAATGCCCCCACATGATGGCGAACAATAAAACACAGCAATAAAACCAAAAGCGTTATGGGCTAATGATTACATGGTCGCAGGTGAATGTCAGTGAATGCTAATAACAGGTAAGGTGGTGCCCCCAGCGAGACTTGAACTCGCACTCCCGAAGGAACCGGATTTTGAATCCGGCGCGTCTACCAATTCCACCACAGGGGCATATATTTTTTCCGTCCTATCGGACGCCTCGCACTTGCTCGGTACAATTTTTATTACAGGTATTAATAAAAATCACTTGGGCGATAATAGCTAAATTATTAAAATCTTCAACTTAAAAATTATAAAAGTTGATACTCCTATTTTATGCTCGTCAAAACTTACCTTATTTGCTACTCCATATAGATGAATGAGAACATGCATAGCATATCTGATATTTTCGAAAAAATTGATAGCGAGCTGACCCGCGATAAAATTAGCATCGCAGATCTTCTTGAGGCTGTGCATGAGCGCGGCTTTGGTATGCTTATACTTATATTATCAATCCCTATGGCTTTACCAGTTCCAGTTCCACCAGGAATTAATATATTACTCGCATCCCCGCTAATCCTTTTAACCGCACAACAAGCGATTGGCCGCCATACTATATGGCTGCCGAAATGGATGTTAGGCAAAACCATAAAGCGTACAAAACTTAGCTCTATGATTAAGACAATCATCCCATGGTCACGAAGACTTGAAAAGCTTACTAAACCGCGCCTAGAATTCATAACTCTAGGTATGTTCTCTCGCCTTATCGGTATCTTAGGCATGATAATGGCTCTAGCAATTTGCATCCCCCTACCCCTGACAAATACAGTGCCTAGCCTAGGGATCGCGCTTATGTCAGTTGGAGTTATAATGCGTGACGGGCTGGCAGTGCTATCGGGAGCAATAATTGGCACATTATGGATTTGCGCGCTTGGCATGATTGTTATATTCTTAGGAACAGAAGGAATTGACATCGCAAAAGAAGCGATAAAGGCGTATTTATGATCAAAAAACTATTTACTCAGCCCCTATTATCATTCGGCTTTATAGCCCTGATATCATTCATATCTTTAGCCTCAGCCTTTATAGCCGAAGGGTTTTTCGGATTAGAGCCTTGTAATTTATGTATCTATCAAAGATACCCTTTTGTGGTTGGTATAGCTCTCGGGCTTATTGGTATGGGGCTACGGAATAACAAAACTATATCTTGCGCCCTGCTTGGAGTTTTAGGGCTTAACTTCCTTATCAATAGCGGGATTGCATTCTACCATAGCGGCGTTGAGCAAAAATGGTGGAAATCTGCGTTTGAGGGCTGCGCGGTTCCTATGTTTGATGATAATAATGGCAAAACCCTGCTTGAAAATCTGATGAGCGCGCCAATGGCTTCATGCAGCGATATACAATGGCAAGACCCTATATTTGGTCTTTCCATGGCTAATTACAACATAACCCTATGCTTGGGCATGTTGGCGTTTTGCGTGATTAGTGCGCTAATGATTACTAAACGCCAAATGCTTTCAAAATAGCGATGGCACCTACCGCTAAACCACCGTGAAATATAAAAAAGCCAATAGATTGCTTCAATGTACGTTTCTTGCCGAAATCAAATAAATTATCAAACATAGTCCTGCCTATAAATAAAAACCCTAATATATGGAAATATGATTACTAGGGTGCGGCAATAAAGTCAAGCTTTTTGCGGGTTTGAAGACAAGGCAATTAAAAAAAGCCGAAGTTTTTAAAGCTCCGGCTTTAGTTTTATTATGATTTAGATATTATTTTTTAGCGTCTAGAGTGGTTAGGTATGAAACCACGACCATTCCTAAAACAACATCTACTTTATATGATAGATATACGCCTACTACAGATACGATAACTGCCATCATATCGCTTGTAAGTTTTTTACCTGAAAGTATCATACTGGATAAGAATAATATCCAACCTGAGCCGATCAATGTATGCCAGTGGCTTCCCTCAAAGAAAGTTCCCACTGTGCCATCAACCATGCCAAGCACACCCATATAGTGGCCTAAGAAGGTTGATAAACCAACCAGCAAGACCGTATAGAACAGG
>DAOWDF010000308.1 GCA_030639165.1 Alphaproteobacteria bacterium | reverse complement strand
TCGGTTTCGCCGCTTATTGATTTATCTATTTGGGATGTTGATGGTGGGAGTTAGCCTCATTAAGAATTACACATGAATTAGATAGTGCGCGATAATAACCATAGTGATAAGAAGTATATGGCAGTACGTGATGGTAATGAGGTATTGCATTATATGCCGCTAACATCATCCAAGCAGAATAAAGATCTATTAGAGGGCGCAATTGTTGATGTATATACTGGCGCATATAAGGGTGGTGCAGATTATAATATTTCTAAAATAGCATTGGCTAATGATGGTGTTTATATGCGTGAGGTGCATCACGCCTCTATAGAAAATAGCAAAAAAGAAATTGATGATATAGTAGCTTATCTTGATGCACATGAAACTCGTTTAAAAACGTTGGCTGGGGCGGGGATAGTTGAAGAGCGCGGCGATGGAAGTTTTGTAGTTCCAGAGGACGTTATTGATCGCGGCGAGGTTTTAAATAAGGAAATTGGGGCGGATAGTAAAAACCGCGCATTTGCAAAGGTTAATGTTATTTCAGCAATGCCTATTGAGAGCCAGATTGATGTTCATGCGCGCACATTCCTAGATTTAGAAATATACCGCCATCAGAAGGGCTATAAGCTGTCCTATGAAACGGCGGATAGAGTGACATTGGACGGAATCCATAAGCGTCAAGATTGGCTGGTAGAGAATGACTATGCTTATCATAAGGATGATACTGGTGAATTTGTAATGAAGGGCGATGCATTAGGTAAGTTATATGATGTAGAGATTGATCGTGCAGGTAAGAACTTAGGTAATGCCTTTGGTCGGAAATTTTCTTCTTTTGATTTTGAAGAAGAGCAAATAATTAGATATTTAGGATTTGCAAATATCCAAGCAGGTCGTCATATGGTGATTGGTCGCAGTAATGAATTATCATTAATTAAGATGCCTAAAAACCTTAGTGATCTGCGCGTAAATGAGCCTTTAAGCATTGTTAGTAATGAGCAAGGCCTTAAAGTAGAAAAAACTAGAAGGAATATTTCTAAGGAAGAGGCCATTTTGCTTGGCGTAGAAAAATCCCAGTTAGAATATAAGGATTTGGTGTTAGGCGAGCCTGTAATTGTTTCTTTCATTGGCGCTGTAAATTTAGAAGATGGAATGTATGCGGCAGTGAAGCATGAAAACAAAATGTCGTATGTAAAGGTTGATGCGTATCCTGTTTATTCAGATTTTATTGAATTAAGCGCAGGTGATAATGGCTTTACTAATATCAAAGAAGTAGATAATCAAAGAGAATTAGATATTGAGCATAGTAAAGCTGAAATTGAAAAAGACGATGATGATTGGTGGGATTAAGGCATGACAAAGAAAAAAACAGTAATACGCTCAATATCTATAGAGGCAGAATTAGATGCCGCGCTGCAAGCTCATATGAAGGCGAAGAATATACGTAATGTATCGCGCGCGGTGAATGATGCCTTGCGCTTTGCTTTGTTCCCAGAGGGGCGTGATGATCGTAACCATGATTTAAGTAAGCTCTGTAATCAGATCCTATATAGCTTGAATGAGCATCGTAAGAAAACAGGTCGTGATTTAGCAGCAAATCAAGAAATCATGCTTCAGTTCATATTGGATTCCTATAAGCAGTCCAGCGATACAGATAATGAAGCACAAAAACGCCTTGATGATCTTATGGAAGACGTGGTGCGTAATTTAGGTAAGGCCAAGAGGATGGAGTAGAAGCCGAGGGTTTTAAATATTATTTTGTGCAGCGTTATCTTTCATATTAGAATAGTGGCAAAAATAGTGGCTATTTATTTTGTATAAAATTAACTAACTATATGTTATAAAGTAAAACTTAGTGGCAAATAAAGGGCGTTTTTATGACTGAATCTGTAGGGTTAATGGAACCTCTTCTTCCATCGGAAGGATCAGGTGAGCTGAGCGATTTATCGGTTGATCTAATCTCAAAAGCGCATAGTTTTGCAGGGATGTTAAACCCTATTGTAAGTAAGTCCGTGGGTGATCTCGTGCGCTCGATGAATTGCTATTACTCTAATTTGATTGAGGGGCATGACACGCACCCCCGTGATATTGATAGGGCTATTGCTGATGATTATTCCACTGAGCCTAAAAAGCGTGCGCTGCAAAAAGAAGCAGTAGCGCATATAGCCGTTCAAAAGATGATTGATAAGGGAGAAGCTCCAGTGCCTTATCCACTATCCTCGGAATATGGGCTATGGATTCATAAAGAGTTTTGCGAGCGGTTGCCCGAAGAGTTGCTATGGATTAAAAACCCTGATACGGGCAAAAATATAAAGCTTATTCCAGGTAAGCATCGGGATGGTGCGGTTCAGGTAGGACGGCATATACCGCCCCTTTCTGAAAATATTGGTGCTTTCCTTAACCGTTTTGATGAAGGTTATGACGAAAACAAGCTGTCGAAAATTCAGCGGATTATAGCTATTGCTGCTTCACACCATCGTTATGTGTGGATACATCCGTTTTATGATGGTAATGGGCGTGTGGTGCGTCTGATGTCTTATGCAGCACTTAAAAAGGCTGGTATTGGGAGTGAGTTATGGTCAGCCCCACGTGGTCTGGCACGTCAAAAGGATAAATATAAATCACTTTTGCAAGCGGCGGATGAGCCGCGACGGGGTGATCTTGATGGGCGTGGTACTTTATCTCAGAAAGCATTGGTGGATTTTTGTGCTTTCTTTTTGAATAGTTGTATCAATCAGGTGGAATATATGAGTGATTTACTCGACTTTAAAACATTATCTGAGCGCATGAGGATTCATGTTGAGGAAATGATTGCCATGAAGGAATTGCCTAAGGGTAGTTATGCGCTCTTGCGCGAAGCGCTGCTGATAGGAGAGTTTGAGCGTGGTAAGGTAGAAGAAATTACGGGGCTAAAAGAGCGGGCAGCAAGAGAGGTTTTGTATGCACTGGTTAAAAAAGGGTTGTTGGTTTCCGACACTCCGCGCGGCTCAGTACGCCTTGGTTTTCCGTTAGACGTTGTGGAGAGGTGGTTTCCTCTGCTTTATCCAGTGACATAGTAACTATTTCACTGGATACTTACTATTTAAGGCGATGGTTTATCAATAACACTAAGGAAGATTTGGCCATATTTTTTAAGTTTTGATTGCCCGACACCCGGAACCAGTGACATTTTTTCAAGAGTTGACGGTCTATTTTTAGCCATATCTATTAGAGTTTTATCATGGAACACTACGTAAGGGGGGATGTTATTTTCCTTGGCTATTGATAGGCGTAGAGCTTTCAGATCTGCAAATAACTCTTGATCTTCTTCTTTATCCAAACTTATTGCGGGGGCGGTTTTATTTATAGCGCGCGATGATGATCTTGTTATTTTTGGCTCTAAACGCAATTGTATATTTTCTTTGCTTTTTAGAAACGCCAGTCCTTGATCTGTGATTTTCAATCCACCATGAGCATCCATATCAACATATAAAAAATTACGTGCAACAATTTGTCTGATAAAGCTTTGCCATTCTTTTTGAGTGTGTTCCTTGCCTATGCCATAGGTGCTTAAATTTTGATGCCCAAAATTTTGGATACGATCGCTGTCCTTGCCAAGCAATATATCAATTACATAGCCAGTGCCAAACATTTGACCTGATCTATAAACACAGGAAATTATTTTTTGAACAGCCGTCGTTGCATCAAATGTTTTGGGTGGATTAAGGCAAGTATCACAATTATTGCATGGCTCGCAATGATCGTCGAAATAATGCAATAGCACCTGACGCCTGCAAGTTGCCGTCTCACAAAACCCAAGGAAAGCATTGAGCTTTTGCCGCTCAATACGTTTTTGATCTTCACTGCTTTCTGACGATTCAATCATTTGCCGCTGTAATGCTAAATCTTGCAAGCTATAGACCATCCAAGCGGTCGCTGGCAAACCATCACGCCCTGCGCGGCCTGTTTCTTGATAATAAGCCTCAATATTCTTAGGCAAATCAAGGTGCGCCACAAACCTAACGTCAGGTTTATTAATGCCCATACCAAAGGCAATAGTGGCCACTATGATAACATTTTCATCTTTAATAAAGCGCTCTTGGTTTTTAGCGCGGATGTTTTTGTCAAGGCGGGCATGGTATGGCAAGGCATTATATCCCTGATTGGAAAGCCACGCGGCGGTTTCTTCTACTTTACGACGTGAAAGGCAATATACAATCCCGCTTTCTCCTTTAGGCCTTGCCTTTAAAAATCCTAAAAGCTGTTGGCGTGGATTATTTTTAATGGCAACATTATAAGTGATATTGGGTCTATCAAAGCCAGAAAGATAGGTTTTAGGCAGGTCGAGCCGGTCAATAATATCCTTGCGAGTAGGAGCGTCCGCTGTCGCCGTAACCGCAATGCAAGGCACATCGGGATAACGCGTGCGTAACAAAGAAAGCTGCCTATATTCCTGCCTAAAATCATGCCCCCATTGAGATATGCAATGTGCCTCATCAATGGCAAACAGCGCGATATCAATATGATCTATAATATCAAGGAAATTGTCATTTATAAGACGTTCGGGTGCAACATAAACAATATCAAGTTCCCCTGCCTTAAAATCTGCCATAGTCTCTTGTAATTGCGCGGGATCGAGAGCGGAATGAATCGCAGCTGCCTTCACTCCTAGCTCTTTTAGAGCAGTCACCTGATCTTGCATTAATGCGATTAAAGGGGAAACTATAATTCCCGTACCATTAAGGCACAGCGCAGGAATTTGATAACATAGTGATTTTCCACTGCCGGTAGGCATAAGGACACAGCAACTATTGCCAGATATCACTGTATTTATAATATCTTCTTGCTCTTCGCGAAAATGATCATACCCAAATATGGATGATAAAATATATGCAGGGTTTATGGAGTCTTTTATATACTCACCCTTAGTTTTATCAATAACATTCTCCATAGTTTTAAATGCCTTCATATTTTCTAATAACCGCCATTTAAGCAGGCTATCAGATATCTAGCAAGCAAGATGAAGTGGATATTTGGCCTCATAAGACCTGATGGGGAATAAATAGGGGATTTGTGATCTGCTAAAGTACTAAATGTTTCTGCGGCGTTATTGATAAAGTAATTTATGGCTCAGGCGGGCTGAGGTCATAGCCGTTGCTGCTTTTATCAGGATAGGATGGTTTTGTTCCTTTGGTCGGTAGTGCTTTGCATGTGTTAAACGGCAGATAGATAAACCGGCCTCTCGTAACTCCTTATTGGGGCTCTAATGGATCAGTATCAAGAGAATTGTCTTCTATATCTGGCATGGATTTCAAAGTCTGAATTAATGTATTCCACCGTTCGGCACTAATAAGCAGTGCCTGCGTTCCACGACCACCATGTAAAATAGCATTAATGGCACTACGGTTATTAAAAAGCTTTTCTCCTTTTTCCCCAGTTTCATTCTTCAGTAGAGTATAGAGTGCCCTATACCCTGGATTTCCCTTACGCTGCCGTAAATCATTCAGGAAGCCTAATCGACGGGCACGCAAAGGAATCATTGTTTCAGCTTCATTCAAGACATGGGCGAGGGCATTCCATTGCTCAGCTAAAATAAATCGTTCTCGTTTTCCTTCTCCAGCACCTCCAATCAAAATATTTGCAACAGTCGGCACGTTTTTAAATAGTTTTTCTCCATTTGCCTTAGTGTTATCCTTTAACAATTTGTAAAGAGTGCTACTTCCCATATTTCCTTTTCGACGGCGCAAAATGTTCAACTCCATCATCTTGCTTTCTAGTAATATATGGTCATCTATTTCCTTTATAGCAGCCACCAACGCCCTCCACCTTTCGGTTATAGTAATGTTAGTAGTGCCAGATAAAATATCAGCAATCACTCCTTCACTAGGAAAAAGCTTTTCTCCTTTTTCCCCGGTTTTATTCTTCAATAACTTATAAAGTTTGAGTTTTCCTGGATTCCCTTTCCGATAGCGCAGAGCATTCAAGAAATCCAGCCGCCTTTGACGAAGGGTTATCATTGATTTAGCTTTATCCAAAATATCAATTAGTGCATTCCACTGAGATATTGGAATAAATAGCTCCCGTTTCCCTTCCCCAGAATTTCCAGCAAGAATTTGTTGCACATCTGATCTATTTTTAAACAGTTTTTCACCATTTGTATTGGTCTTATCCTTTAATGCTTCGTAAAGAGTTTTGTTCCCTATATTTCCTTTCCGGCGGCGTAGAGCATTTAGGAACCCCATTTTTTCTGGCGACGATACATGATCTTCCCTATCCTCAAGGGTTGAAATTATCGCACTCCACTGCGCTGCAGTAATCAGTAAATTCCCCTTTCCAGTGCCACCACGTAAAATAGTTTTGAGAATGTCACTGCCACTAAAAATCTTTTCTCCGTCTTCATCGTCCGCATTCTTTAGTTTTTCGTAAAGTGCTATATATCCGGGATTTCCTTTCTGACGACGTAGACTGCTCAGCTCTTTCATACGTTCAGGAGTTAATGCTATACAGTTTTCCCTCCTGATCTTGGCAATTTCTGTATCTAGTTGGTAAACTTCGGCAGTGTATGAATAATATTCAATATCTGGATTATCCCAGAAAATATTGGGTCGTGGTTTTCGTGGAGAAGGAGAAGAAGTATTATTATTTTTCCCTTTTTCTAAAACCTTAGAGCTAAAAGCATTGTTCAAAGGCGATTTAGAAAATTGTCTTGGATCATTTTGTGGTGAAATATTAGCCCTAGGACCCAGAATAAATGAATCTTCTAAAATTCCCTTTACAGAGACTGCATTTTTAAGGGCAGCTTCTCGAAGGCGCATGTTTTCTGTAGGTATTTTTGATCCGATATAGGCAACTGTATCAATTAAGACAAGCCCTTCGTAACGTTGTTTTTTTTCATTCCACCACTCACGTGCACCTCGGCCTAAAATTTGTCCCTTGTCTACAACGGACCCGTGGGCATAATCTATGATTGTTTTCATAGGAGGGTGGTTGAATCCCTCTTTAAACATTTCATCTCCTATGATGGCCATGTATTTACCATCTTTATACTCAGCTAAGTGGTGCTTGTGGTTTCGGACTTTTGAATGTATTGATACGGTGACGTCTGAAATACCAAGAGCTTTTTCCTTAGCTTGCAATGGTTCATCAGAATTCAGCATTTTGGCTAAATTATCTGCTTGGGTGGTATCATCCACGAAGAAACCGGCCTGATTGTCAGATAAAGGATCTCCCGTATATTCATCTGTACCTTCACAGAATATTTTCATGGCAAACTTGTTCCAAGCCTCTTGCCGTAACCTTTTCCGATATTGCGCTTTTGTAGCGAATGCGGCCTCAGAGAATTCTTTAGTAATCATGTGCTCCGTAGGCATAGCTCGGATAACGGCGCGATGGCTCTGAACGTAGGAAGCGAGTTCGCCACTTAAAACGGCATCACGAATGGATCGATAAAAAATCTGCCGACCATGGGTTGCATAAACAGATTTTGATTCGTCAAAATGTGGAGTAGCTGA
>DAOWDF010000315.1 GCA_030639165.1 Alphaproteobacteria bacterium | reverse complement strand
CTTATGATCCAGCAAGATCATCGGCGCATCTGATAATACCCTATCCTCAACCATGGAAATCGCTTGCTCCTCCATGGTTCGCTGGATAGCTTTTCGATTATCATTACAATCATTTAGCCTCCATGAAATGTTTTTGCATTGCTCTGCATCTGAGCTAGTAAGCAGCTTTGCACCAAGATCAGCCTCATGGATACGGCTACCCGCATTAATACGCGGCCCAAGTACAAACCCACAATCATATGTAGAGATCGGCGGATTAATCCCCGCTACGCTCATAAGGGCGCGAATGCCAAGGTTGTTATTCTCTGGCGCAATAGCAAAACCAGCGCGCACAAACAGACGGTTCACACCAGTTAGCGGTACCATATCGCAAACAGTGCCAAGCGCAACTATATCGAGCAAGCTTTTAAGGTTAGGCTCCTTCATGCTCTTAGAACTAAAATATCCGCGATCCCGCAGGCGCGCATTTATCGCAACACATACCATGAAAGCCACCCCAACCGCGGCGAGCATATTAAGACCAGAGCTATCATCTTTGCGCTTCGGGTTTATAACATGCCAGCATTCGGGAAGTTTATCCTCCGCTTCATGATGGTCAATAATTATGATCTGCAAGCCCATATCTGTGCCAGCTTTGACCACATCAAAGGCCGTAGTACCGCAATCAAGTATGAAGACTATATCCGCGCCCTGCTCTTTCAGTTTTTTAAGCGCGTTAATATTAGGGCCATAGCCCTCCGCCATTCGATCAGGTATATAGATTTGTGCACCAACACCAAGGTCGCGCAGAAAGCTACACATCACGGCCGAAGAAGTAGCTCCATCAACATCAAAATCGCCAAATATTGCGAAGTTCTTACCTTCTTCAATCGCCAGAGCTACATCCTCCGCCATATCACCCATGGCTTTGAGGGAAAATGGATCAGGAAAATCATTCTTCAATGTAGGATTTAGAAAACTCTCAGCTTTATCACGCGCTACCCCCCGCTGGACTAGAAGTCGCGCAACTATTTCAGGAACATCAAATTGCCTCGCCATAAGCTCGATCTCATCCAGCGGAGCATCAGGAATAGCCCACCGCGCTTTATTTAAAGAATGCTCTGTAATATATTTGCTCATAGTCAAACTATAGATGATTCTCTCATGCTATAGAAACTTTTTTCTTGCTAATTATGTCTAAACAATCGTATAAAACATTAAACATAAAAACTGACGGGTTGTAATCATCATGAGCACTACACAGATATTTTTTGACCAGACTATAAGTAATAAAGAACGTCAAATGACCCTACTGCAGATACAGTACGAGTTACTACAAAAAGGATTTCCTACAAAAACTGCCCTTGTAGAGATCAACGGCATTGACATAAACCTTCGCACAGTAAATATAACTAATAGCGATGATAAAGAACTTTCCTTATCTGATCACATTAAGAATGGCAATGGTATACAAGGCATATTTTGTAATGCTGTATTCGATATATGTAATAAAATCCAACAAATTCCAAGCGGTGTAAACTTTACTACCGATGATAAAAGCACAATTATTTTCACAACAGAAGTAAGTCCACTGTAATATTTCCAGATATCCAACCGAGCTATAGTTCTATATACAAAATACTACAATAATGGCTCTTGCTTATGCCAAGATAGTTAGTATATCAGTATCAAAAAGTAAACATTGGATATTTTTACCCAGAAATTCATTACCAGCCTAAATAGGAACTAAGTAAATAGCAGGAATATTTGCTCATAACCTGTTACTAAGGCGGATAATCCCAAAACAATAAATATATGCACCCACCATTTTATAGGAACAAAAAACAAGCTATGTTTATTGGTAATAAAGTTAACTTCTTCACCTGTTTCATCGTCAGTTAATTTTCTATGTTTTGGTGCCATTATAGTTTTGCTCAACGCATAAGTTATGCCAGCGGCGACAATAAAACTGAAAAACAACAGCCATGTATTGGCTTCATAAAAGCTATCATTACCAGCAATAGTTCCAGTAATTAGCTCCGTCGCAATCACGCATCCTATCACTATTACAGCAATAACAAATCCAAACCCCGTCCATATTACCATAAACATTCACCTTTGCATTTTTTTATTAGTTATTTTTTATATAGACTTAAGCCAATCTTTACGATCAAAATTATGCGTAGCTTCGATGCGTCTAACAGTCCCTGATTTGGAGCGCATAACTATCGTTGAGGTCTTCGCTCCACCCGGATAGCGACGCACACCACGAAGCATTGAGCCATCAGTCACGCCAGTTGCCGCGAACATCACATTATCACCCTTTGCAAGGTCATCTGTAGTATATATAGCGTTCAAATCAGTAATGCCCCAACGGTCTGCGCGTCCACGCTCATCATCATTACGGAATGTCAAACGACCTAACATAGAACCACCAATACATTGTAGGGCAGCAGCAGCCAAAACGCCCTCAGGCGCTCCACCAGAACCAACATAAAGGTCAATACCTGTTTCAGGATCAGTAGTAGCAATAATAGCGCTAACATCACCATCACCGATAAGATTAATACGTGCACCAGATTTACGTACATCAGCAATTAACTGTTCATGGCGTGGGCGATCAAGGATACAGACCATAAGGTCTTCAATATTCCCGCCCTTTTCTTTTGCAACTCTTGCCAGCACATCACCAATCGGCGCATCCAGATCAAGAACATCAGGGCTAATGCTTGGCCCTACAGCAATTTTATCCATATAAACATCAGGGGCATTTAAGAAGCCGCCCTTATCAGTCATCGCAACAACCGCCAGCGCATTAGGGCCACCAGCCGCAGTAATGTCAGTTCCCTCTAACGGGTCAAGCGCGATATCAACGCAAGGGCCTTTACCTGTACCAACTTTCTCACCAATATAAAGCATAGGAGCTTCGTCGCGCTCCCCCTCACCAATAACAACTGTACCATCAATATTAAGCACATTCAGCGCAGAGCGCATCGCATCAACAGCAACCTGATCAGCGGCAACTTTATCACCACGACCAACTGACTTTGATGCAGCAAGAGCAGCAGCTTCACTAACGCGAGCCAATTCCATTGAAAGGTTACGATCCATTATTAAGTCATGAGTTTCAGTGTTTTCTGTCATATCTTGTTGCGCCTTGTTCTGCATAATATATTACCGTACCTTCTGAGATGTATTGTCCATAACAAGTCTATAGCTCTTCAATGCGCATAAGACAAGTTTTTTCCGTAGATGCTTCCAGCTGCTCAATCGCTGATACAGCCTCTAATATATCGGAATAGCTGACCTCGTGAGTGATTAAAACTATAGGAACATCTTTATCTGGATTATGCCCACGCTGCACTAGACTTTCAATTGATACATTCTTATCTTTTAAAATAGAGGATATATCAGCGATAACGCCAGCCCTATCAATAACACCAAGCCTTAGATAATAGCGCGAAACACTTTGCCCCATATCCATCCAGCTAGCCTTTTTAAGGTCACTTGAAGGCACGCCAAAAGTAGGCACTTCAAATCCACGCGCAATATCAATAATATCCGCAACCACTGAGGAAGCCGTGGGCATTTCCCCTGCTCCCCTGCCAGTTAGGAGAGATTTATCTGCCATATCAGAATCAACATATACAGCATTATAAACGTCTTCCACTCCACCAAGTGCAGAGTTCGTAGGAACAAGGCAAGGAGACACGCTTTGCATTATCCCGCCAGCTTCCTTACGCGCAATCCCAAGTAATTTAATGCGATACCCAAACTCACTTGCATAAGTTATATCCGTCGCAGTGATATTAGTAATACCCTCAATTTTCATTGCAGCAAAATCAGGCTGAACCCCGAAAGCAATAGAGGTCAAGATGCATAATTTATGCGCAGCGTCCGTCCCCTCAATATCAAATGCAGGATCAGCCTCGGCATAACCAAATTCTTGCGCGTCTTTTAATACATCATCAAAGTCACGTCCACTCTCACGCATAACAGTAAGGATATAATTGCATGTACCGTTCAAAATCCCATAAACTGCATTGAAATTATTTGATGCAAAGCCCTCACGCATAGCCTTAATAATGGGAATGCCTCCTGCTACCGCTGCTTCATAAGCCAATGAAACGCCTTTTGCCTCTGCCTTTTGCGCAAGCTCATATCCGTGATGCGCAACCAAAGCTTTATTTGCCGTTACAACATGCTGCCCATTATCAAGCGCTGAAGTTACAAGGTTATATGCAACCCCTTCCGAGCCGCCGATCAACTCGACCACCATATCAATGCCATCGTAACCAGCAAGATCTTGCGTATTATCTACCCAATCAAAAGAGGTTATATCAACGCCGCGATCCTTGTTTTTACTTCGCGCGGAAACCGCGACTATCTCGATTGCCCGCCCCGCTCTACGTGCAATAATATCCGCATTTTCAGTTAAAGATTTAATTACCCCTATGCCAACAGTGCCTAACCCTGCTATACCAATCTTAAGCGGTTTATTCAT
>DAOWDF010000190.1 GCA_030639165.1 Alphaproteobacteria bacterium | reverse complement strand
GGTTTGACTTTTGGTGTGCATAACGGTAAGAAATTCGTTCCAGTTATTGTATCTGATCAGATGATCGGGCACAAATTGGGTGAGTTCGCTCCAACACGCACATATTATGGTCACGGCGCAGATAGAAAAGCTAAGAAATAATCTGGCGAAAAAGAGAATAACTTGAAGGAATAAAGAAAATGGGACAGTCAAAAAACCCTGTTAAACAAAAAGAGAATGAAGCAAGAGCTTACGGTAAGTATCTTCGTACATCTCCGCAGAAGCTAAATCTTGTGGCGCAGACTATTCGCGGCAAAAGTGCTTCTCGCGCTTTGGTGGATTTGCAATTCTCAAAACGTCGCATTTCACAGGATGTTCTGAAATTGTTACAGTCCGCTGTTTCAAATGCAGAAAACAACCATGGTTTGGATGTGGATCGTTTGATTGTTTCAGAAGCATTTGTTGGTAAAACAGTTATGATGAAACGTTTCCGCGCCCGTGCTCGTGGCCGCGGCGCACGTATTGAGAAAAAAGTTAGTAACATGACTATTATAGTTAGAGAAGCAGAGGAAGCTTAGAATATGGGACAGAAGATTAATCCAATTGGTTTAAGAGTAGGCATTAACCGTACGTGGGATTCACGTTGGTATGCGGGTCGCGATTATGCGGATAAGCTTATCGATGATTTGAAATTGCGCGAATATGTTCATGAGCATTTGAAATCTGCAGGCATTAGTAAAGTTATTATTGAGCGTGCTGCTAAAACAACCAAGGTGACAATTTACACTGCTCGTCCAGGTGTTATTATCGGTAAAAAAGGCGCGGATATTGAAAGCCTTCGTCAAAATCTTTCTAAGCGCGCTGGCGGTGAAGTTAGCCTTAATATTGTTGAGGTTCGTAAGCCTGAAGTTGATGCGCAGCTTGTTGCAGAAGGTGTTGCTCAGCAGCTTGAGCGTCGCGTATCTTTCCGTCGTGCTATGAAGCGCGCAGTTCAAAATGCTTTGCGTTTTGGATCACAAGGTATCCGTATTAATGTTTCCGGCCGTCTAGGCGGAGCTGATATCGCGAGAACAGAATGGTATCGTGAAGGCAGAGTTCCTTTGCACACACTTCGCGCTGATGTTGATTATGGTACAGCTGAAGCTCTCACAACATACGGTATTATTGGTGTTAAGATATGGCTTTATAAGGGCGATATCATGGAAAATGATCCTATGGCACATGATAAGCGCCTAGCTGAAGTACGCGGTGGAGCGCCTAGAAAATAAAAAATAAAAATAAAGTTACGAAAGTACTGGATTTTTATTTGAAAGTGCGATAAGTTCGCGCAAAATAATCTAAAGCTTAAATATTAAGCGCCATATGGGAACTATAACTCAAAGAGTTAAAAGTCCATGTGAATGATAATTTTTTTATGTCCGCACTAATGTTTAAGGGCGGTACTTGAAAGTGAAAGACGGAAAAAGATGTTAAGTCCAAAGAAGTTTAAACACCGTAAGCAATTTAAAGGCCGCATTCATGGTAATGCGAAGGGTGGGGCAACACTAGCTTTTGGTGCATATGGATTGAAGGCTCTTTCGCCTGATCGTGTTACAGCGCGTCAGATAGAAGCAGCTCGTCGTGCTATTACGCGCCATATGAAACGTCAAGGTAAAGTGTGGATACGTATTTTTCCTGATGTGCCGGTAACAGCTAAACCTCTTGAAGTTCGTCAAGGTAAAGGTAAGGGTTCCCCTGAATATTGGGCAGCGCGTGTTAAGCCTGGCCGTATTATGTTTGAGATTGATGGTGTTTCAGAAGAGGTTGCTCGTGAAGCTTTTGATTTGGCTGCTATGAAGCTGCCGGTAAAAACTAAGTTTATTAAGCGCGTAGGCGCGATAGAGGAGGCTGCGTAATGAATACGGAAGATCTAAGATCAAAGACAGCTGATGAGTTGCGCAAAATTATACTTGATTTGCGTAAAGGTCAGTTTAATGCACGTTTTCAAAAGTCACAAAGTGCCTTGGAAAATACAGCACAAGTTCGTATCTCTAAGCGCGCTATTGCTAGAGCAAAAACTATATTAAATGAAAAAATTCGTAATGAAGCAAAAGCTGGCGCTAAGAAAAAAGCCGCTTAAGAGGAGTAAGTAAATATGCCACGTCGTGTATTAGAAGGAAACGTTGTTAGTAATAAGGCAGACAAGACAATTACAGTTCTTGTTGAGCGTCGTTACATGCACCCTGTTTATAAGAAATATATCAAAAGCTCGGATAAATACTGTGCGCATGATGAGAACAATCAGTACAATGAAGGTGATCGTGTTTCTATTATAGAATGTCGTCCACTTTCTAAGCGTAAGCGCTGGACAGTTGTTACTGGTGATGAAGTATCTGCGCCTAAGTCTTCCGAGAAAAAAGAAGTTGCAAAGAAAGCTCCTGCTAAGAAGCCTGCTGCTCCTAAAAAGGAAGCTGCTAAGAAGCCAGCGGCAAAGAAGACTACAGCTAAAAAGAAGGATGCATAATTATGATACAGATGCAATCCCGCATGAATGTTGCTGATAACAGCGGTGCAAGAGAAGTTCAATGCATTAAGGTGCTTGGTGGTTCTCACAGACGTACTGCAAATATTGGTGATGTTGTTGTTGTCTCCGTTAAGGAAGCTATTCCTCGCGGTAAAGTTAAAAAAGGCGATGTTCGCAGAGCTGTAATCGTTCGCACTAGATTTGGTTTGCAACGTAAATATGGCGAGAAGATTCGTTTTGATGGTAATGCTTGTGTGCTAATCAGCACAAATGGCGAGCCAATCGGGACACGTATTTTTGGCCCAGTTACACGTGAATTGCGTGCAGGCGGATACATGAAAATTATTTCATTGGCATCGGAGGTGCTCTAACAATGGCAAAAGCACAAAAAAATAAATTGAAAATTTAAACTGGCGATGAAGTCGTTGTTTTGACTGGACGTGATAAAGGCGCTAAAGGCGAAGTTCTTAGAGTATCTACAGAAGATCGTCGCGTTGTTGTTAAAGGTATTAACCTTGTAACTAAACATCGTAAGCCTACACAAGTATCACCAGGTGGAATTGAAAAGGTTGAATTACCTATTCATATTTCTAATGTTGCGATTGCAGATCCTAAGGATGGTTCAGCTACTCGTGTTGGTTATAAAGTTTTAAAAGATGGTAAAAAAGTTCGTGTGGCTAAAAAGTCCGGCGAGACCATTGGTTAGATAGAAAAGTATAAAGGTCAGAAAAATGGCACCACGTTATAAAGAATTATATAATAAGGAAATTGTTCCTGCATTGGATAAAAAATTTGGGTATAAGAACACACATCAACGTCCACGTCTGGATAAAATAGTACTTAATATGGGTGTTGGTGAAGCAACGCAAGATCGTAAACACATGGAAAATGCTGTTAATGATATGCAGCTTATAGCTGGTCAAAAGCCGGTTGTTTGTAAAGCTCGTCAATCAAATGCATCTTTCAAAATTCGTGAAGAGCAGGCAATTGGTACGAAAGTAACATTGCGCGGCGATCGTATGTACGAATTCTTGGATCGCTTAATTACAATTGCAATGCCACGTATTCGTGACTTTCGCGGTATAAATGGCAAAAGCTTTGATGGGCGTGGCAACTATGCAATGGGAATAACCGAGCATATTGTTTTTCCTGAAATTAATTATGATAAAGTTGATAAAATCCGCGGTATGGATATCGTAATTTGTACAACGGCGTCTAATAATGAAGAAGCAAAAGAGCTACTTCGTGCATTTAAGATGCCTTTTAAGAATTAATAGAGCAGATAATTTAAAGAAAGAAGCAATATAATGGCAAAAGTCTGTATGATAGAAAGAAACAAAAAGCGTAGAAAACTTGTTAATAGCAAGGCTGGAAAACGTGCTGAACTTAAAGCAATTATTAAGGATCAGTCCATTCCTGCGGATGAGCGTTTCCAAGCAGTATTGAAGCTTGCTGAAATGCCACGTAATTCTTCTAAAATTAGAATTAGAAATCGTTGTGCGCTTACAGGGCGTCCACGTTCTTATTATCGTAAATTTGACCTCTCACGCATAGCGTTGAGAGACCTAGCATCTCGCGGTGAGTTGCCAGGTGTAACGAAATCAAGCTGGTAGAAGGAGGGTTTAATTATGACTATGAGTGATCCCCTAGGTGATATGCTAACGCGCGTTCGTAATGGACAGCAAGCAAATAAGAAAATTGTAGAATGTCCTCATTCTAAAGTACGTCAAAATGTATGTGAAGTGCTTAAAGATGAAGGATTTATCCGTGGTTTTGAAATTGAAGAGCGCGAAGGTAATAAAAAATTCCTTCAAATTCAGCTTAAATATGCTGAAGGTCAAGGCGTAATTCAACAGATTAACCGTGTATCTACGCCAGGTCGTCGTGTTTATACAAATGTTAAAACAATGCCACGTTTTTATAATGGTCTTGGTATTTTGGTTGTTTCAACTCCGCAAGGCGTTATGGCTGACCATAAGGCGCGTGCGGCAAATGTTGGTGGTGAAATTATTTGTCAAGTATTCTAATGCTTGTATAAATTTATAATTAAGGAATGTGAGTAGTAAAATGTCACGTATTGGTAAAAATCCAGTAACTATCCCTGAGGGCGTTGAAGTTCAAATCAGCGGTCAGGATGTTAAGGTAAAAGGTAAATTAGGTGAGCTTAAGCTTGTGTTGAATGACGAAGTTTCTGCTGTTATTGAGGACGTTGCCAATGACGATGGTAAATCTTCTAAGATAGTTCGTTTGGCTCCTAAATCTAATTCCAAATTTGCCGCTAAGATATGGCCAACTATGCGTACGCTGGTTGATAATATCTGTATTGGCGTAAGTCAGGGATATGATAAGAAACTGGAAATCCACGGTGTTGGTTTTCGTGCGAACCTTAAGGGTAGTGAATTAGTATTGGCTTTAGGATTTTCACATGAAGTTCGTTATGCTATTCCTGCAGATGTTAAAATTGAAGTTGAAAAGCAGACTAGGCTAAAGATAAGCGGTATTGATAAGCAGCGAGTTGGTCAAGTTGCTGCAGAAATTAGAGCATATAAGAAACCTGAGCCATATAAAGGTAAAGGTATTCGTTATGCGGATGAGTATATCATTCGTAAAGAAGGTAAAAAGAAATAAGGAATTAGTACGATGGCTAAAGCAGCATCAATTAAAACTACTCCGGCACAGCGCCGTAACTTTAGAACGCGTAATAAGATACGCCGCGTTAATATTGATCGTGTTGGTGTTCGTGAAACGCGCCCACGCCTTTCAGTTTACCGCAGTGGCAAGCAAATTTATGCACAAGTTATTTGTGATATTCAAGGCAAGACATTGGCTGCGGCTTCAACTTTAGAAAAGGATCTGAAGGAAAAGCTTAAAACTGGTGCAAATATAGAAGCTGCTGGCGAAGTTGGCAAACTAGTTGCTGAGCGTGCTAAAAAAGCAGGGGTTAGCAAGATCGTATTTGATCGTGGCCGTTATCTTTATCATGGCCGTGTTAAGGCTTTGGCAGATGGCGCGCGCGACGGCGGATTAGAATTTTAGAAGAAGGATTAAAGTAAATGGCATATGGCGAGAAAAAGTCAGGCGGACGCGGTGAGCGTGAAGAATCAGAACTGATTGAGCGTTTGGTTGGTATTAACCGCGTTGCAAAAGTTGTAAAAGGTGGGCGTCGCTTTGGATTTGCAGCTCTTGTAGTTGTGGGTGATGGTAAGGGTCAAGTTGGCTACGGTCATGGTAAAGCTAAGGAAGTTCCTGAAGCTATAAAGAAAGCCACAGATCAAGCAAAACGTAAAATGATTCGTGTCCCACTTCGTGAAGGACGCACATTACATCATGACGTATTTGGTAAAGATGGCGCTGGTCGCGTGTTCTTGCGCTCTGCTCCTGCTGGTAAAGGTATTATTGCTGGTGGTCCGATGCGTGCAGTATTCGAAGTGCTAGGTGTTAAAGACATCGTTGCGAAGGCAATTGGATCTAACAACCCTTACAGCATGGTAAATGCAACATTTGCGGCTCTTAAACGTACTCAAAGCCCACGTAATGTAGCATCACGTAGAAACAAAAAAGTTAGCGATATTGTTTCTAATCGTGAAGTTGGTATGACAACTTTAGCTGCGGATGCTGGCGAATAATATATTAAATTAAAGGACATATAGTTATGGCTGACGAAGAAAAAAAGACAAAAGCACCAGCTAAAAAGGCAGCTCCTAAGAAAGCTGCTTCTGCCGAGAAAAAAACTCCGGCTAAGAAGCCAGCTGCTGCTAAGAAAACCGCTCCTAAAACTGCGGCGAAGAAGGCAACAGGTAAGACTGTTACTGTTACACAAATAGGTTCACCTATTGGCCGTAAAGCTTATCAGCGCGCAACACTGATTGGGCTTGGGCTTAATAAAATGCACCGTACACGCACATTGGAAGATACTCCTTCAGTGCGCGGTATGATTAATAAAGTTAGCCATTTGGTTAAAGTTGAAGACGCTGCATAAGTCAGTGGTCGGATAAAGAAGGATTAAAGCTATGAAACTTAATGAATTATCACCACAAGCTGGCTCAACTAAGAACCGTACTCGCGTTGGTCGCGGTATCGGTAGTGGTAAAGGTAAGACTTGTGGATCAGGTCAAAAAGGTCAGAAAGCACGTTCAGGTGTGGCTATCAAAGGTTTTGAAGGCGGTCAAATGCCTTTGTATCAACGTATGCCTAAAGTTGGTTTTAGCAATGTAAAGTTTGCTGAGAAGTTAGCTGAGCTTACATTTGTTCAGTTGCAATATGCTATTGATGCAAAGACGCTTGACCCTAAAAAGACAATTGATGAAGATGCCTTGGTTGCAGCAAAGGTTATACGCCGTAAGCTTGATGGTGTTAAGGTTCTTGCAACTGGCGAACTTAAATCCAAAGTTGATTTGAAGGTAACTAAAGTCTCTAAAGGTGCGCTGGCAGCAATCGAAAAAGCTGGCGGCAAAGTTGAGCTTATAGAGCGTATTGTCGCGCCAGTTAAAAATCCTGGTCGTGAAAAAAGAGCGCTTGAAGCTGCTAAGTAAAGCATAGCGCCTAATCTTATTTTAATTTAGCCTCTGCATTGCAGGGGCTTTTTTATTATATGGTGTTAATTTATTTGTAATTATCAGGTACTATAATCCAGTTGGTTTCAATTCAGTTTACTTAATTTAATTTATAGGTGTTTTATGGTTTTGGTTCACTTGGTTTTAGCTTTTATGGCTATAGTATTTTGCACGTTATCTTTCGGCAATCAGGCTGTGGCGGTTACTGATCGCTGTCCTCGCCATCAAGTTAAAACAGAATTAGTTGCAAAGCAGGCTAAAACAAGATTCATGACAGGAAGTATTCGCAGTATTGGTGATTATACAAACACACATGGTTCTATAGCTTTTGTTCAGGATCCCTTGAGTGTAAAAACCTTTTATAAATTCAGCACAAAAGAAATTGGTAATGGAAATTATTGTGTAATGCTGGATAAGGTAAAGGCTCAATACCGATCTTCACCTAGAATTGTTATGCCTACGGATATAAAAAAAAATAGCTGCAAATATAAAATTATTCGTAAGCATGAGCAAAGGCATCTTGATGTTCACTACAATTATCATAAGCAGAGCACAGGGCAGTATCAGGCTTTTCTTGGGCGCATAGCGCGTAATGTTCCAAAATCCACGCCAGTTAGAAATGCTGAGGAGGCCGCGCAGATGCAGCAACATATTATAAATTATTTTGATAGACAGTTTTATACTAGAGTTCAAACCTCTATAGGTGAAATGCATAAGCTACAAAGCCGAATTGATAGTTCGCAAGAATATGTGTTCACTGGCAGAAAAATTGATCGTTGCGAGTCGTTAGAAGCTAGAGGTAAGAAGCAGAATAAAAAATCATTCTATGACAAATGAATGCGATATGGTTAATGTGGTGGTGAATCATAAAGGCCATTAAACATGAGTAGTTATCATTTTAAATTTCTGGGCTTCGCGCTTTATTTTTTACTATCTATAATTAGTAAAGATATATATGCCTCGCAGTGTAGTGCACATGATCCTACTATTTATCTACGTCACTTGGTTAACCCAACTAAATATATACGCAATATTTCTTCTAAAGAGTTAAATGCAGCCCATTATGGCAGTGGCTCAGCAATTGGTACTATTCTTGGCGTTTCTGGTGGCGATTTAGAGAGTAACTTTAATGCAAAGTTTGAAATTATACCCTCTACAGGAACCCTGTTTTGTTTGCAGTTAGTTAACGTGGAGGCCAATTTTTCTGCTACCCCTAAAGTTTATATAGCTAGCAACTTCCCTCGTGGCTCTTGTGAGTACAGTAATGTTCTGCGCCATGAGTTAAAACATGTATCTATACTTAAGAATACGCATATGGAATATGTAGTGAATTATAAGGAATATATAGCGAGCCTATTTAATGAAATGCCAATATTGCCGCCTATGAAGCTTAGTCAAGCAATGGTAGCTAAGGATTCGATAGTAGAGCAATTAAATATTAAGCTCGCCGATTATATTAATCTTATAATAAAAGACCTGATCATTAGGCAAAAAAATATTGATACGCGACAAGAATACAGATTACAGCAGGGTAAATGTAAAAACTGGGAAGAAAAGCTAAATAAATAAGGGAATAGTCTAAATTATTCGTGACAGGGCTTGTCTATACGCATGGTTATCTTCTATGATGCGCGTTCAATTTACAGTTATAAGGATTATTTGATATGGCTTCTGCCGTTGAACAACTTGCAAAAAATGCAAACTGGGGAACTTTTTCCAAAGCTACTGAGCTTAAATCTCGTATTATGTTTGTTATAGGCGCACTCTTAGTGTATCGCCTCGGAACATATATACCTGTCCCTGGCGTTGACCCACAAATTTGGAGTGAGTTTTTCACCAAAAAGGGCGGGGGTATATTGGATATGTTCAATATGTTCTCTGGTGGTGCGTTATCGCGTATGACTATATTCGCGCTAAATATTATGCCTTATATCTCTGCATCTATTATTATGCAGTTAGCTACTGCAATGTCCAAGCATCTTGAGGAGCTGAAGAAAGACGGCGAAATTGGACGTGTTAAAATCAACCAATATACACGATATCTAACTGTGTTACTGGCTACTGTGCAGGCATATGGATTGGCTGTTGGTCTTGAATCTATGCAAGGTGAAGCTGGCGCAGCTGTAATGAACCCAGGTGTATTCTTTAAAATATCAACCATCATAACTATTGTTGGTGGTACGGTGTTTCTGATGTGGCTTGGTGAGCAAATCACATCACGCGGTGTTGGTAATGGTATATCATTAATTATCTTTGCTGGTATTGTTGCCGAACTACCACGTGCAATTGCCTCAACTCTGGAGCTAACTCGTCAAGGAACTTTTAGCGGGGTAGATCTTTTGATGCTGGTTGTTATGGTACTGGGAGTGATCGGGTTAATTGTGTTTGTGGAGCGAGCGCAACGTCGCGTTCTCGTCCAATATCCTAAGCGTCAGCAAGGTAATAAGATGAGCGCAGGTGAGACTAATCATATCCCGCTTAAGCTAAATACAGCAGGGGTTATACCACCTATTTTTGCATCATCATTGTTATTATTGCCTTTAACGGTGGTTGGTTTTTCAGGTTTAACTGAGGGCAGTGATTTCTGGTCGGATATTACCCGTTACCTTCAGCATGGTCAGCCCGTATACATGATTCTTTACGGTATTCTTATTGCCTTCTTCTGCTTCTTCTATACTGCCATAGTGTTTAATCCAGAAGAAAATGCAGAGACCTTACGCAAGTATGGTGGCTTTATTCCAGGTATTAGGCCGGGCAAGCATACCGCGGATTACCTCGATTTTGTGCTTACAAGAATTAGCACAATAGGGGCTCTATATTTGGTGTTTATATGTTTGCTACCTGAATTTTTAATTGCAAAATATAATATGCCTTTCTATTTTGGTGGGACAAGTCTTTTGATCGTGGTTAGCGTGACTATGGATACTGTCGCGCAAATCCACTCTCATATGATTGCACATCAATATGAGGGTTTGATTAAGAAAAATAAATTACGCGGTAGGCGTAGATCAGAACGGAGATAAAATAATATGAATATTATTATGTTTGGCCCACCGGGCGCTGGCAAAGGAACGCAAGCCGCTCGTTTGCAAGAAGCTCATAATATTAAACAATTATCAACTGGCGATATGCTGCGCGCAGAAGTCGCTAGTGAAAGCACGCTTGGTAAAACAATTAAATCCATTATGGATGCAGGTGAACTGGTTTCTGATGCTATCATCATTGAACTTATAGGTAGCTGTATCAGTGAGCCTGAATGTGAACGCGGTTTTATCCTTGATGGTTTTCCACGAACAGTTGGTCAGGCTGAGGCTCTTGATGAGATGTTAGCGCATATGGCGCGTAAGATTGAGCATGTTATAGTATTAGAAGTTAATAATGATATTTTGGTAGAGCGTATAAAATCGCGTGCTGCTGAGAGTGGTGTTACTAGAAGTGACGACAATGCAGAAGTTCTGCGCAATCGCCTAGAAGTATACGAAACTCAAACTGCTCCCGTCCTGCCATATTACGAAGACCATAAGGTATTGCGCCATATCGATGGTATGAAATCCATCGACGAAGTCACCGCGCAAATCGAAGGCGTACTGGCTAACATAAATTAACAGCATTTATTATATATTTGACTATCCTGTAACTACTTTTGCATTAATCAGTTAAAGTAATCTGTTTATTATACTCATTAAACAATTGTTTAATGCATGATTCTGGTTTAAAATTATGGTGTCAATTAAAGGAATATTAGTATTAATTCGCTATAGTTGAATATTGCAGCGTCGTAAAAGCTATTGTTTTAGGGGAATATATTGCGCACTATTTTATATATATTGTGTTTTTTATCGGTGTTTTCCGTGTCTCAAGCTTATGCTGCATGCACATCTCCAGCTGGCTCTGCGGGTACATTAGAATATTTCAGTGGAACCAATGATTATCAGCTTTGCGACGGTACTAATTGGACAGCTCTTCCCATCAGCGGGACGCTTGCGGCATGCAGTAAAGCTGCCGAACTTCAATATGATGTTTCCCTAACCGCATATAAATATTGCGATGGTACAGATAATAAGAAAATCGGCTGTGTTTCGAGTGGCGGCAGCGGTAGTTGCCCTGATGCAGGTAGTGATTTTTCTAACACCAAAAATCAGACGTTAACTAATCCAGATATAACGGCGAGTGATAATTTCGGCGGAAGTGTAGCGATTAGCGGGACAACGGCTATTGTCGGCACGCCGCTTGATGACCCTAGTGGCACGATCGATGCTGGTTCAGTTTATGTGTTTGATACGGTAACGCGTACATTGACTTTTACTCTCAATAAGACAACGCCTGTGGCTAATGATGAATTTGGAACCAGTGTTGCATTAAGCGGTAATGTAGCAGTGGTGGGGGCTCCTCATGATGCTACCTCTGGTTTTAGTAATGCTGGCGCAGCGTATGTTTTTGATACGACCACAGGTAATTTAACCGCTACTCTAGTGCACCCAAGCCCTACCGCAAGTGATAACTTTGGCCAAAGTGTAGCTGTAAGCGGTACAATTGCGGTTGTTGGTGTACCCTTTTATAATAGTTCTTCTGGCATAGCTTATGTCTTTGATACGACCACAGGCAATTTGATTGCGACCTTAAATAACCCTGATCCTTCG
>DAOWDF010000238.1 GCA_030639165.1 Alphaproteobacteria bacterium | reverse complement strand
GGCTGGCTGGCAAGGCGGAATGCCTGACTTTGTGTTCCAAGCGCGCTCTGGCGAGGAATTTATCGCTAATCATATAAATCATATAATGAACCACCCATTATTCATGTATTATGACCGCCAGGGTACTTTAAACCGCGTGCCTTCAGGTGATAAAAGCGTAACATTTAACTCGCTTAAAAACCGTGGCCTTAATATTTCCAGCAATTATTTCCTCGCGCAAAGTATTTTCTGGCCTGATGTGAAGATAGCAACCCTCAAGGATAGCTCTGGAGATGTCACTGGCCACAGATATGAGGGGCGTATGTTCGGCGTTGGCATGCACCAGCATCAAAGTGCGTTTATTATTATGAGCGCGCTTGCTTTCAATGATAATTTCGCACGCAGCGTAGATGAGCTACTCATGCGCTATGGCTTTGATAATAATGATCTGGCTGGAAGTCATGATTTGGTGAAACAATCATATAAGACTGCGCGGGAGCATGGCGGGAACTTCTTCAATATTGCTTATGGCACAGGGGTAATGGCTGAATTTGCGCGTGAATTTGCTGATTTAATAGAAGCTGCCGCTGATGATATGGGCTTAGAAGATGAAATTCAGCCTCTATTAACAATTTGCCGCACTGGCTGCACCGATGGAAAAATCAACCGCATATTATTTCCGACATTGCAAGATAGCTTAGATTTTCAAAAGACATATGACCGCCATATATTTGATAACCCTAATATGTGCGCACGTACGTTATTTGAAAAAGAGCTAATAAAATCCAGACCTGATGCTTGCGCATCTATATCAGCCGCGCAAGGGTAACAATTTAGAGTATTTATGATAGTCGTTCCAATTTGTTTTTGCACTAGGCAGTAGGAGCAAAGGCGTATTATAATACGGCTGAGACGTAGTAACGACGTGTAAAGGCAAAGTGAAGCGACTATAAATGAAAATACAATTTCGCCAGATAGAACCATTTGTTAAATCCCCTGATAAAGCCGCGCGCGTTATTCTAGTTTACGGCCCTGATAGCGGCCTTGTCAGCGAGCGCAGCGAAATTATAGGTAAGAGCGTTGTCGATGATCTTAATGATCCGTTTAATGTCGCCAGCCTATCGACAGCAATATTATCCGATGATCCCGCACGCCTTGCCGATGAAGCAGGCGCGATATCAATGATGGGCGGCGATCGCTTGATTAAAATTAGTGATGGTAGTGATAAGCTGACCGTTCTAATCAAGGGATATTTGAAAGACCCCAACCCATCTGCGCTCGTTATTATTCAAGCTGGTGAGGTTGGTCCTCAATCTTCTTTGCGTAAGGCTTGTGTGACGGCAAAAAATGCAGCGGCTCTGCCTTGTTATGTTGATGATGAGCGCGATCTTGCCCGCTTTATTAAGGATACAATTCAAGGTGAAAAACTGCGCATAGATCAAGATGCGGTGATGTGGCTTGCGGCCAATATATCAGGTGATCGCCGTAAAGTACGCGCCGAACTGGAAAAGCTTGTGATTTATAAGGGTGAGGAGCAATCGCCCATTAGCTTGGCAGATGTAACAGCGGCGTGCGGCGCAGCTGGCGCGCAAGGATTTGATAATCTGGTTTATAACGTAGCAGGGCGCAATAGCGCGGGAGCATTAAAGGCCTACGCCACGTTAATGGCGGAAGGCGCGGTATTTGTTGTGATATTGCGCGCTCTACAAACGCATTTTAGAAAGCTACATTTAGCAAAATCACATATGCAAAGCGGACTGGATATGGATATGGCAATGAAAAAGATCACCCCGCCAATATTCTTCAAGCAAGCGCCAATGTTTAAATCACAGCTTAGTAGCTGGTCACTGCCCGCCCTAGATCAAATACTATCAAAACTCACCGAGCTAGAAGCTCAATGCAAACAAACTGGCATGCCAGTAGAAATCCTCTGCTCACAAGCTATCCTAGCGATCAGTAAAACTCGTAGGAGTTAGGCTTGGTGGCAATATTCGTACAGAGCTGGCAATGCAATCAAATAATTTTTACAAGGTAAGTGCGCCCTTTATGCGTTAGCTGATATATCGCTT
>DAOWDF010000282.1 GCA_030639165.1 Alphaproteobacteria bacterium | reverse complement strand
GTGCGATCCTCAGGAGTACCACTTGCTTCGGTCATAGATGTTACCAAGCCACGGCTATCACGAATATAAGAGGTTAGATTCCCTTTCCAATCGGTTTTACTTGTGACCCAGCCATTTGTATCATAGCTATAGGCTTTATTTGCGGCAGCGCAATTGGCAGAGGCGATACCTTCTACATTTACAATCTGGCGCACGCCTTTGATATTTTCAAAGAAATATGTCGTTTGCTTACCAAGCGGATTGGTAATGGTTACGCTATCATCGGCGTTATTAGTAATAATGAAGCTATCCACTCCGCCCGCATGTTCGGAGCTTACCGCACGACCCTCTGAGTCATAGCCGTAAGTTGCATAACGGATATTATTTTCATCGGTAATGCCTGTGAATGCATTTACAAAATTAGCATCTTCATAATGATAGATAATGGTTTTTGTATCTGGCTTAGTGACGCTTGCCAGATTAGAGTTCGCATCATAACCATAGCTGTAAATCCCGTCTGGCGTGGTAACGCTGGATATACGGGTTTCAGCACCATTATAGGTAAAGGTAAGCACTTTACCCTTTTCATCAGTAACCGAAATTAGACGGTCTTGTGCATCATAAATAAGATTTAATGCTTCACCGCCGCGATATTCAACTCGGGTTAGTAATCCTTGTGTATCATAATATTCTCGCGTGTCGCTCTGTGTAGTTAGAACATAGCCACTTGCGATGGTTTGAAAGCCCACCGTTTGATCGGAATCATCGATAATGGGCGACCAATTACCACTGCCATCATCTTCAAAGGTATGAACTAAACCTGCTTCATTGACGACAGTGGCCTGATTGCCATTAACAGTAATGCTACGATCAAAATTATGCCGCCAGCGTTGGCCTACACTATGAGAATACCAATCCGCATCACTACGATAACTACGTGTAAATGCTAAAACACCGCCTGCATAATCGGTTTCTGTTTGGTGTTTAAATCCCAATGCGAAGTTAATTGGGTATTTAGTAGATTTTTGACAGCTCCTTTCATTCTTTGGTGGATTTATGCCACATCCTGGAAACCTTCCCGATGCGCTTGAGCATTTGATGCCGGTGCCGATGGGTAGATTCCAGCTAAAATTCGCATTTATTTGCCCATCACGAACAGTGACGTTAATGACATCGCCATCAGGAGACGTAAAAGGCTCGACTCCCTGATTACCAATTGTGTAAGCCTTTAAACCTAAGTAGAAATATAAATATTTCCCCTGCATACGAATATGGCCGGTGCGGCAAATTTTTCCAACACCGGCATGAGTGATATTAAAAGTACCATCTAGTATCAATTGTTCATTGGGATTGTCTGTTTCACCAAGATAGGGGTAGTCGCCATAGGTTAAAGAAGTTTGATTGGTGCCTGTAACACTATATTTTGATGATAATTCACTGCAATATTTGACCGGAATTTCTGTAATATCAGAAGCATTGGCATAGGGATTTTCAACTATAACCAAGTCCACAACAGAACCCGAGCTGTCTCCTATTGCTGTTTGTGCCTCGTATTCATAAACAGAAGTAGAAACGCTAAAATTAGAAATAGAGGCGGAAGCACTATGTGATGCTTGGGTTGGTATATCAAATGCCCCAAAATAAGACACCACGCCATTAGAAGAAGTATTGCCTGAGTCTCCAGTTTTGCCTGTTAAAGGCGCACCATCTTCACTGTACTGTGTTTGAATATGTTGGCAATTTGTTTCTTTTGTATTTGCATTATATGTTTGGGAAAATGATTCAATATATGCACCATATTGAACGTTCCATCCTGGATCTGAGAATACTGCCTGAGGGCCACCAGTTAATTTAGTGCATTCAGCCTTAGCCCCCTGTGCATTTAACATAAAAAAAGCTGCAATCAGCAGCAGAGGTGTTGAATATTTATGTTTCATAATTAGTGATCTCTTGATGAGTTTTTATTTTTATTTCAAGAAAAGGAAACACCTACATTCTTGAATTATTTTTTTACGCTAAATATTTGAATTTTAGCTGTTCCTAATAGGGATTAGGATGACAACATGGATGTATTCACCAGTGTTTTGAAAACTAGATTTGTTAATAGCCATGTTATGAATTTCACTTGAATCATAAGACATAATTAAATTGCTGTCTATTGTACTTTAGTACAATATTACTTTTGTAATCAAATACTTACATAGGTTTGTATGTAACTCATTATACTTCCTCATTTTAAGAGTGTTCTATATTTTTCTTTAATTTCTATCTAGCAATAAAAGATCAGGGGCTTTGCCCCCGTTCGCGCAAGGGTAAAGACTACGTCCTATATTGAAAACTTTTCCCCTGCCTTCGGCATTCCTCGCAGTAAAACAAAACTTTTAAAAATAGCCCCTGCCCTCTCACCCCCAACTTCGCCAGTGGGCAAGGTTGCATATGCAACCCGTAACAAGTTAAAAGAATAAAGGGAGTTTTTAAAATGGTAGCTAAAACGGATATTTACCAAAAAATCACAGATAAGATAATCACCTACCTTGAAGAAGGTACAAGGCCATGGTTTAAACCGTGGAATGCTGAACATGCAGCGGGGCGAATTACCAGACCACTAAAACATGACTTTGAGCCTTATAACGGTATCAATATTCTTAACCTTTGGATGGAAGCCGAAGAACGCGGATTTTCTGCCCCTGTATGGATGACGTTCAAACAAGCTAAGGATTTAGGCGGATCGGTTAGAAAAGGCGAAAAAGGCAGCTTGTCAGTTTATGCCAACACCTTTAAAAAAACTGAAACGGATGAAACCACCGGCGAAGAAATAGAACAAAATATTCCGTTTATGAAAGGCTACACCGTTTTTAATGTCGAGCAAATAGACGGCTTGCCAGAAAAATATTATGAACTCGCCAAAGAGCCAGATATTACCCCAGAGCAGCGCATAGAAGAAATCGAGCAATTCTTTTCAAATACAGGCGCAGATATAAAAGAAGGCGGGAACCGTGCTTACTATGCAATTGGATCAGATCATATACAAATGCCGCCTTTTATCACTTTTGAGACGGCGGAAAGTTACTATTC
>DAOWDF010000236.1 GCA_030639165.1 Alphaproteobacteria bacterium | reverse complement strand
GTTATATATTAAACTCAGCCTCAAATGGACTGTAGCCTTTATCCTGTTGGGTTTCTTTTATTTCCTCTAATAGTTTTAATACACCATCATTGCCAAATATTTTTCCAACACTGCGGACAGCATCAATGATACCATCACGAGTTTTAACCCTAAGCTCTCTTAGTTTTTGTATTAAAAGTTCCATTTCAGGAGATAGCTCAAAATCATTTGCTGTAGGAATATATCCGGTGATCTCATCTGCCGATATGCCATAGGCCGCACTTAGTGAGCCAACGGCCGTTATTGCCTCTCCATTTTTTCCTGCCCCTATATTTTCTAGAGCCATAGTAACCTCATGTTCTTTCAGGCCATATAATAGCTCACCTATAGACATTGAGAGTTTATTTTTAAACTCATCTACTGCGCCTTTGGTATTATTTGGATTTAATGCCTCATTTGTCAGGCTGTTAATATTAAACTGAACCTTGCTGGTGCTAATATTTTGCAAAAACATTTGTACTCCTTTTGTATATAAATACGAATATACACAAAGCATTGGTGTGGAGTCAAAGTTGCGATTTATGTCTAATGCGGATATCATGTAAACAAAGAAAAAGCCGAAAGGGATATCCCTCCGGCTTCTAAAATCTGTAATTAGTGAGTAGGTTTATTAACCAGCTTCTTGAGCATTTTCTTCTTCTTTGAAGACTTCACCAGTTTCCTGATCAACACGCTTCATTGAAAGCTTAACTTTACCGCGGTTATCAACGCCAGTTAGTAGCACCTTAACAGTGTCACCTTCATTTACGATGTCCGTAGTCTTTGCTACGCGGTGATCGGCTAGCTCAGATATATGAACCAGACCGTCTTTTGCGCCCATGAAGTTTACAAACGCGCCGAAATCTACGCACTTAACAACTTTACCGTCATATACTACGCCAACTTCTGGCTCATCAGTGATAGCCTTGATCATCGCTATAGCTTTATCAATTGCCTTAGCATTAGTAGCAGCAATCTTGATTGTACCGTCATCTTCGATATCGATTTTAGTTTCGGTAACCTCAATCATCTCGCGGATAACTTTACCACCTGTACCGATAACTTCACGGATTTTGTCAGTTGGGATTTGGATGCTTACGATTTGAGGAGCGTTTGAGTTAAGCTCGCCACGACCTTCAGTTAGTGCTTTTGCCATTTCAACTAAGATATGCTTACGCCCTTCCTTAGCTTGCTCAAGTGCAACTTCCATGATCTCTTTTGTGATTGAAGTAATCTTGATATCCATTTGTAAAGCAGTGATACCTTTGTCAGTACCCGCAACTTTAAAGTCCATGTCGCCAAGGTGATCTTCATCGCCAAGAATGTCAGAAAGAACAGCGAACTTGTCGCCTTCTTTAATCAAGCCCATAGCAATACCTGCAACAGGAGATTTAAGCGGAACGCCAGCATCCATAAGCGCAAGTGAAGTACCACAAACAGTTGCCATTGAAGATGAACCATTAGACTCTGTGATTTCAGAAACTGATCTCATAGTGTATGGAAATTCTTCTGCGGTCGGCAATAGTGGGTTAAGTGAGCGCCATGCAAGTTTACCATGACCAATTTCACGACGACCAGGAGGGCCCATACGTCCAGCTTCACCAACAGAATATGGAGGGAAGTTATAATGTAGCAAGAAGCGCTCTTTATATTCACCTTCAAGCACGTCCATTAGTTGTTCGTCCTGACCAGTTCCAAGCGTTACCACAACAAGAGCTTGTGTTTCGCCGCGAGTGAACAGACATGAACCATGCGTACGTGAAAGCAAACCAACTTCGGAAACGATAGGGCGCACAGTTTTTGTGTCACGCTCATCAATACGCTTGCCAGTTTTAAGGATATTTCCGCGAACAACATCAGCTTCTAATGATTTGAACTTAGCAGCAACAACTGCCTCGCCGAGACCATTTTCCGCGTCTGTAAATGCTTCGAAAGCAGCAGATTTTGCTGCGCCGACAGCGTCTTGACGTTCCATTTTGTCAGTAAGCGCATATGCCTTCTCAACATCTTTGGAGAATTTCTTCTTAAGTGCTTTAGCCATTTTAGTAACTTCCGCAGGCTCTTCAGGAATATCCCACATGTCTTTTGCGCACATCTCTGCAAGATCAATAATGCCAGCAATAACGCTCTGATATGCTTCATGACCAGCATCAACCGCTCCAAGCATAACTTCTTCTGAAAGCTCGGATGCTTCTGACTCAACCATCAAAACACCTTCACCGGTACCAGCAACGATCAAATCAAGATCCATGCCTTTAACGTCTTGCATAGGTGGGTTAATTAGGTATTCGCCATTTTGATAGCAAACGCGCGCGCCGCCAATTGGACCCATGAATGGAATACCTGAGATTGTAAGGGCAGCAGATGCACCAATCATAGCAATCATATCAGGGTCATTTTCAAGATCGTGAGAGATCACCGTACAAACCACTTGAACTTCATTTAAGAAGCCCTTCGGGAATAATGGACGGATAGGGCGGTCAATTAGACGTGATGTTAGTGTTTCTTTCTCGCTTGGGCGAGCTTCACGTTTGAAAAATCCACCTGGAATTTTACCAGCTGAGTATGTTTTTTCTTGGTAATGAACTGAAAGCGGGAAAAAATCTTGCCCAGCTTTTATTGTTTTTCTACCTGTAACGGCGCATAATACTGATGTTTCACCAACAGTTGCAATCACACAACCATCTGCTTGGCGAGCAATTTTACCTGTTTCTAGTGTCAGGGTTTTACCTGCGTAGTCTATTTCTTTTTTATATACGTTAAACATTTTTTTTCCTTATGTTATATGTCGTATGCCGCGCTCACCCATGTGAACGTGGTTTAGTAATGTTTGAAAATTTATTTTGAAAATCCTTCGGTGGACTGTTAAAAGCAGATCAAATATTCCTGCCCTTAATTGTCAACCGCAAGCCATTCGCAAATTACAGCTTCCCAAACGGTAATATAAATGGCACTATCCGCCTCAAAAGTCAAACCATTACTTAGGGTTATATATAATGTCGAATTATTTAGTTTTAGTGCGCCACGGGCAGAGTCAGTGGAATTTGGATAATAAATTTACAGGCTTTCATGATGCAGAGCTAACTGAGCAGGGGCGCGGTGAAGCAGTCAAGGCAGGGGAGCTACTTAAAACTGCAGGCATAACTTTTGATCAAGTTTTCACAAGCACACTACAACGCGCAAATATCACGGCTAAACTTGCGCTAGAATCTGCGGGGCAGGGCGCACTTATAGATACTATGGTTTATCATGATGATCTTAGGGAACGCGATTATGGTGACCTTGTCGGGCTTAATAAGGACGAAACCCGCGAGAAATACGGCGATGAGCAAGTTCATATATGGCGCAGATCATATGACACGCGCCCACCTGGTGGCGAGTGTTTGCAGGACGTTGTCGAAAACCGCGTACGTCCATATTATGAAGCCAATATCAAACCTATGGTCGAGGCGGGTAATAATATCCTAATCGCGGCGCATGGGAATTCACTCCGCGCTATGCTGATAATTCTTGGCGTTGAAACCCCTGAGAGCATCAATGACGCAGAGTTTGGCACTGGAGTCCCGCTTGTATTTGAACTAGAAAATGGCGAGATCAAGAAACGCTATTTTTTAAACTAGGAGTTTACAATAAAACCATGCTATAACCCTTTCGTGCTGCGGAGCGCGTGAATGCGGCTTTATCTCGGTGGTCGATGTTTTTTCGCATAGGGAGCTGTCCCTGACCTTGCTCAATCGGTTCGCCCGGGGAGCTTGGATATACGGCGCCCACCTATTTTTTAGGGCCCCGCGAAGATACCATACGCACACGGCTTTCGCGGCACATTATTATATTTTCACGTGTTATCACGCGAGCTTACGGTCGTAAGCTTTTGATCTCAAGGGTAAGTGTTGTGGTTAATGATTTAAAGACAAAGAAAGAAGTTTTACGTGCAGAAGCAAAACGCGCACGTGGCCTACTTAGTCTTAGCTCTGGTGAGAGTGAGGCTCTAGCTACCAATTTTTTCGACAGTATAATTCCAAAGAAAAAGAGTATTATTGCGGCTTACTGGCCAAAGGGGCGGGAGCTAGATACGCACCACCTTATTGATGAGTGTTTAAAGCGCGGTCATAAGGTTGCTTTGCCAGTTATTCAAAAAGATAGCCGTATACTTAAATTTGCGCGCTATAAAAATGACAAAGATTTGGTGTTAGGGCAATATGATATATGCCATCCAGAAATTAACTGGAAAACTAAATGGTTAAATCCTGATATATTTATAGTGCCGTTATTAGCCTTTGATCGCAGGGGATCACGCCTAGGTTATGGCGGCGGCTATTATGATGCCACATTAGAGGATAGCAGGAAAAACAAGGATGTATTAGCGGTTGGCATTGGTTATGCGCAGCAAGCTTGCTTGTTCAACCTGCCTAAAGAAGATCATGATATTAGAATGGACTGGATTATTACGCAGCAAGCTGCTTATGATCACAGATAATTAAAAAGGGGATGTAGTAAGTATGAGGATTTTATTTGTAGGTGATGTAATGGGACGTTCAGGGCGTGAGGCTCTGGAGAAGTATTTACCTTCACTTAAGCGTGACCTAAGGGTGGATATAGCTATAGTTAATGGCGAGAATGCCGCCCATGGACGCGGAATTACAGAAAAATTTTGTAATGAGTTTTATGAATATGGCGTTGATGTCATAACAACAGGAAACCATATCTGGGATCAGCGCGAAATATTGAAATATATAACCCGTGATCCTAAGTTACTGCGCCCAGCCAATTACCCCAATAAAACAACCCCTGGTAATGGTTATTATTTACATGAGGTCGGCGGGCAAAAGATATTAGTTGTAAATATTATGTGCCGCCTATTTATGGATACGCTGGAAGATCCTTTTCAGGTTATGGAAGATATTTTGTCTGAATATAAAATGGGATTGAATTGCAATGCTATTTTCGTAGATTTGCATGGTGAGGCAACATCAGAGAAAATGTCATTTGGCCATCATTTTGCAGGCAGAATTTCTGCAGTTATTGGAACTCATACTCATGTACCGACCGCTGATGCTCATATTATGAGCGGCGGGACGGCCTTCATGTGTGATGCGGGTATGACAGGTGATTATGATAGTGTTATCGGAATTAGAAAAGAACTAGCAATTCACCGCTTTACTAAAAAAATCCCAGGTGAGCATTTTATCCCTGCAAATGTAAATATGATGCTGTGTGGAGCGTTGGTTATTACCAATGATAATACGGGAAAAGCCAAGGCTATAGCGCCTGTGCGTTTGGGTGATGTTCTAACCGAAACTATGCCTGATATTTAGTTTACTTGCAAAAGATATGTTGTTATGAAAATGTGAGGGCATGTAATAGCATCGGAGATATCAGCTATCCTTCCAGAGCAAGGTCTAATTTTAGTCGGTTGCGGTGGTTAGTTTGATACGCATAGGGAATCATTAGTTCAGAATAATGGCTATAAAATCCTGTTAAAGTGGATGCTGCATTCTTTCGTAATACAAATGAGAATCATGCCTGTGCACTTGGAATGCTTTCATGATCAAGGTCCTGAAGACTTTGCAGCTTCCTTCAGGTGTTGGTGGCGCTAATTTGATTGACTCTAGCTAATTATTCTTTTTATCAAAATAACGCATGCAGGCACTATTCAACTCTTCAACAAGGGCATTTCCTTGTGCTCCACCATCATCTTTGATTTTTTCTGAGAGTATAAGTTTTATTGTATATTGAAAAGCTTCGGCAATCTCTAGAACCTTGTTATCAATGCCCTCAACTACTTCCATAAACTCTATAAAGCGGCTTGCAATGCGTGTTATCAGTGGGTAGTGAAACATCGTTCCGTTAGATTTTAATTGTACGCATGGTATTAATATATGCGATATAACCTCTTCATTATTGGAATCATCATAACTTTTGATACTTCGCGCCTGATCTATACCATCTTGCATATCCTGCAAATAATCTTCCGCCAATGGAGTGAAGTCCTCGTTATGGTTGTCTAAAATGCTTTGGGCACGCATTAAAATTTCTTCACTTAGTCCGCCAGTACCAACTTTTTCCTTAAGTTT
>DAOWDF010000274.1 GCA_030639165.1 Alphaproteobacteria bacterium | reverse complement strand
CTGACCTCGTCTAGCAATATCGTGCCAGTGTGTGCTTCTTCGAATTTACCAATGCGGCGTGCTGTCGCGCCTGTGAAGGCACCCTTTTCATGGCCGAATAGCTCTGATTCCAGTAAGTTCTCGGGAATAGCTGCACAATTAACAGCAATAAATGGAGAGCTTTTACGCTTGGATTTATTGTGGATGTAGCGTGACATAACTTCTTTACCAGTGCCAGACTCGCCAGTAATAAGGATGGTTGCTTCACTAGGTGCAATTTTATCCGCTAGTGTTTTTACCTGCTTCATTGCTGGATCATCAGCAATCATTGAGCTGCTTTCTTCCGTTACCGCCTCAATAACTGCGGCAATAAGCTCAGGATCTGGGGGGAGGGGGACGTATTCTTTCGCGCCTTGCTGTATAGCTTTAACTGCGGCTCTTGCATCGGTGCTAATCCCGCAAGCTATTACAGGCATATGAATGCGTTCTGTTTTTAGGCGCTTAACGAAATCACCGATTTTCTGCTTCACATCGACCATGGCAAGATCTGCGCTTTTACCGTTAAGTAACGCCCCAATGGCTTGATCTGTATCCTCGCAATGAACAACTTTCGCGCCGCGCTGTAATGCAATTTTACCTGCTTGGGAGATGTGTCCATCTAGTCTACCAATAATCATTAAACGCATATATATAGTCTTTCCAATTTATCTTCATACGTCGTTATTTTGTCACTACCGTATTAAAATACGCCTACGTTCCTCATGCCTAGTAGGAAAATAAATTTGTGCGACTATAACTGTCTATAGCTGTCAATATGTATAGCAGAGGGGGGGGCGAGAATAAAGGGTGTATATTATTCCCTTTATCCTAGTTTTATAGGTGGGGCTTCGGCTTCATATGTAGCGTCATTTTGTGCAACGGTAAGGTCAGGTGACTTTGTTTCTCCAGTAGCCGCGGAGGTGAAATCTTCGTATAGGTTTGCAAAAACTGTATTTTTTTCCTCCACCCAGTCACTTATATGATCTAGAACACCATCCGAGGGGCTGCTTGTTTCCACTTTTTGCTCTGTTATTTTAGCATTCTCTGGAGGGGTCCCCGTGATGTTAACACCTTGCTCTCCGAGCATATTAGCCATAACGCGCGCCATTTTGTCAGTGTCAAACCCTGTGTGCTCGGGTGTGGAAATATTTTCTTCAGCTATTATTTCTTTAGTTACAATTTCCTCAGTAGGTGATGCTGCTAAGGTTTCTTGGTTTATACTTATTTGTGCTTGATCGTATATCTCTGTCATTAACTTTACTTGAACATCTGGTTCTAGAGCTAGTATCTTGTTATTTACAACGTCCATTCTAGCGCGAAAAGCATCATTTGATATTGTAAGGTTACCGTCTTTTTCAAATATTGGCTGTCCGCTTTTTATGATTTCAGCTAACAATACCTTTCCTTCATGCACAATCTGATTTAGCTCTGAATCTATATGGGGTTCTGATTGTTCTTCGGCTACTGTTGGTGTGGTATTTAGTGATGTAATATCACTGTCTATTTTCGTCATTTCATCAGGTGAAATTGCGTTTTCGTTAGTGACTGCTGCTGCCATATATTTGTCCACTAAGCTTGAATTATCCGTGGAGTTTTCTATGGGACTACTTTTCAATTGAATATTTTCTAAGGGAGGAGCTACTAGGTCAAGGCCATCTCTATGTTCATTTTCTACGCTACATATTCCATTATCTGCAGCAGGTATACTTAATGAGCGGTTGTATATTTGATCCAGATGGCCATTAGACTTTATATCTCTTAAGGCTGCTATAGCGCCTGCAGAAACCCCGTCCTGCTCTAAGGAGGCTATAAATTCTGACGTGATATCGGCATTATTATCTGAATACCCTAAACGTTCTTTGGCTTCTCTAATATATTCACCAACTTTAAGGCTTGTTTGGTTTCCCCATTGTCCATCAGCGCCAGTGCCAACAAGGTTCTGAATTATCTTTATGTTGTTTGATCTGGCAACAGTTTAACGGACAATTTTTTAAGCGACATTCTGAATTTTCTCAAACTCCACCGGCGACATATAATTATTAGCCGAATGAATCCTGATGCGATTATAGAATACCTCGATAT
>DAOWDF010000312.1 GCA_030639165.1 Alphaproteobacteria bacterium | reverse complement strand
CAATTCTTTGCTAACCTTTATATGAATGAGTTAGATCAGTATATAAAGCATGGCTTAAAAGTGCAGTATTATGGGCGTTATGTTGATGATATGGTTCTTTTTCATGAAGATGCTTCCGTTTTAAATAAGTGGCGCGAAAGCATTGATTTATTTCTTAATGAAAAACTGGGGCTTCATTTGCACCCTAACAAAACATGGCTGAATCGGGCGGATGCCGGGATTGATTTTGTCGGTTTTGTTATCAAGCCGGGCAGAACATATTTGCGGCAATCTTCACTTGATCGATGCAGACAAAAGATCAGAGTGTGGGAGCGTAAGGGGGCGCCGATTGATGAAAAAAGCCTTACTGATTTATCAAATAGTGTGACCAGCTATCTAGCTATGTTACGGCATGTAAATGGTTACAAAGCTCGCCGCCGATTATGTCGGGGTATAGAAAATCTATTTATTTATGCTGATGAGGATTTTACCAAAATACTTCCGGTTAAAAATCATAAACAAAGGGGTGTAAGGTGAAAGTTACTTTAAAATTTATAGTCCTTTATTTGTTGTCGGGTTTTGTTTTTCAACCGGCTTTGGCTCAGGGTGATTGCGCGGCGCATCCTGTTGCAATTTTAGGGAATTCACTTGCGCCGATGATTTTAAATGGCTCAAGCGTGATGATGAAGCCTGCATCCTGTGCGGGGGGGATTCTGCGCGGTGATCTTGTGATTTTCCGTACCGGCGCGCATGAACAGCCGGTGATTAAAATTGTTAAGGCCATACTTGGTGACCATTTTAGCGTTGAAGATGGCTATATCATCGTGAATGGCGAAAAACTAACGACAAGCACCGGTGTTCCTTATTATTTATCAAAGTCTCATGCGGCAATGCTCCTACTTTATCAGCACAGTTACAAAGGCATTATTCCGCCAGACAGCTATCTTGTGTTGGGCGATAAACCGGGGGGCGCAACGGATAGCACCCGCATTGGTCTTGTGCATCGCAGTGACATGCTTATGGTCGGAAAAGTAAAAGAGAATTAAAATTTTGGGTTCTACCCAACATAGGTACCAAACGCGACATAGGAATTACGATTTAGTGTCTATGTCTTTTTGAGTAATTTGTAGACTGTTGACCTGCCAATTTTCATCTGTTTTGCAATGGCTGTTGCGCCTGTTCCATTTTCATATAATTCACACACTTTTTTTCGATCGATGGTGCGTTTCCTACCAAATTTCACACCCCTAGTCATGGCTTCAGTGCGCCCTTCATTGGTGCGCTCTAATATACGGCACCTTTCGGCCTCTGCCACAGCAGATAATATAGTGATAACCATTTTTCCCATCGTGCCTTCTGTGCTGATACCATCATCCAAAAATCGTACGGTAACGCCCATATTATCAAATTCTTTTATAAGGAAAATCATATCGGCTGTATCACGGCCAAGCCTATCTAGTTTTGTAACAAGAATGCTATCGCCTTTTTCGACTTTTAATATAAGCAGCTCCAATCCGCTGCGCTGCGCCTTCGCACCGGATATTTTATCCGTAAAAATACGGCTGGATTTAACACCGGCCTCTTTAAGAACTTTAACCTGAATATCTAAAGATTGCTGGCTTGTTGAAACTCGGGCATATCCGAAAAGACGACCATCCATAAAAACTGTCTCCTAATTCGATTAGTGGACAGGTTTGTACACTAATACTGAAAAAACGATTTAATAGACAATATATTTCATATAAATTATGGTGTCCACTAATTTATAATATAGTAGACACTTGGAGAAGTTATCATGCCACGGATACCTTAGAAATTATTCCCCCTAAAAATGGTGGCTTAGAAGACCTTCAAATTTGGGATAGAAAAATTCCAATAAACGTAGCTATAAGAGGAGCCTTCAGCAATTCCTATGTCGCGTTTGGTACCTATGTTGGGTAAGACCCAATGTTAGAATTGTTCTGGCATCGGCCAACTTTTCTAAAGAGATCACTACGTCAGTTCTATGGTTGAATGATAGAGATTTGGACATCACTTGTGTGAGGCTGTCTTTGCACAAAATAGCCGATAAGCTAGTTCTTAGTGCAGACCAAATAATTCCTCTTCCAGAGGCTGAAAGCTATCAGATAGAAGTGCGCCAAAAGCGCAGAGAAGAACGCGTATCGCGAACTGAGAAGAAAGACCGCTCACTGTTTACTATTTTATTTTTAGACGAGCCATATGAGCAGGATTTTAAAAAGTCAGATATTGGATATTTTACAGTTATGCTGCTTGAAAAGCATGGCTTGATTAAGCAAGACATTTTTGGATTTTTGCGTGACGATACCTCATGTAGCTTCAAGCTGTTGAAACTCAAAGAAGAAATGACTGAAACAGAAAAGCGCTATTCCAAATACCGCTTTAACAAAGACCCTGAACTGACTTTTGAAGGCAAAGATTACTATGTTGCACGAAATTGGGGGGTCAATAATGTCGCAAAATTCATGGAGAAAATAGCAACGAAATTTCCCGATATTTCATATACATCGACATCACCTAACCTATATTAGAAGCCTGTTCAGCAAGGCTGTTTGATAACATACATACATTCATCCAAAAAAGGGAGTTAACATTTTGAAAGTTTCAAACGGAAAATTAGCTATTAGTGCGTCAGACCTTGTTGGATATTTGAATTGTAATCATTTAAGTGCACTTGATATTGACGTTGTAAATGGAGCCCGAGAAAAGCCGCAACACTACGATCCGCTTCTAGAACTTCTGAAAGAGAGGGGCAATCAACACGAACAAGCTTATTTAGATCATCTGAAGCAAAGTGGGTTCGATTATATTTGCATTGACGGCGTTGATATATCCGATACCAGCGTAAAAGCAACCATTGAGGCCATGCAACGTGGTTGCCAAATCATAGTGCAAGCTGCTCTTCGAACAGAGCATCTTGTTGGACGCGCTGATATTCTTCGCCGCGTAGAAAAGCAAAGTAGCTTGGGCGATTGGTCATACGAAATTATAGATACAAAGCTTTCAAGAGAAACCAAAAGTGGCAGTATTTTACAGCTTTGTTTATACGCTGATTTACTCACTGAAATT
>DAOWDF010000277.1 GCA_030639165.1 Alphaproteobacteria bacterium | reverse complement strand
TATTTATATCAAACGGATCTTATTGATGCTATTCGTGAAGCATGGAGTAATCATGTTACTAACTCTCTATATGAAGACCTTAATAGTGAGATTATAGCTTATGGTTGGGGTGGCGCTGGAGTTTGGTATAATAAAATTGCAGAAGTTAATGGTGGCTGGATAGATGGTGTTGCGGCTATGCCTAGTTTTGAGACATATCCTCTTACTATGGAGCAGGTTAAGGCGGTTAACTTACAGCATAATGAGTCGTTGGCAGTTAAGGATATGTATGATCCTACTGTTAAGGCGCAGTCAGGTAAGGATGCCTCGACGAAACACCAAATTAAGAATTTAATTACTGTGGCAGAGCCATTATCAGCGGTCTATTCATATTGGAATGCGGATATTAAGGATTTTGATAATACTAACCGTGTAACTTATAAAAATATTATAATGGACGCTATGAATAGGCTTTTGGGTACAAATGGTTTGGCAGCGATGCGTACCTCTAATGCGCATTTACATCCTTTGGCGCAATTGGTTATGGTCGGTAAAGGGTTAGTGGATTCGGCTATTATGAATTTGGCTGGCTCTACTGGCACAGCGTTCCTTGGCGGTATGCTTGGCGCTATGGGGGTATGGGGCACATCATCGGCTATGCTTACTGCGGCTAGTGAAGTGTTACTTTCAACCGCGTTTATGGGGCTAACCGCTGGGTTTGTCTTGTTCTATATATTGCCGTTCTTGCCATTTGTTTATTTCTATTTTGCCGTTGCATCATGGCTTAAAACTATATTCGAGGCGATGGTTGGTGTACCTTTATGGGCGCTTGCGCATTTGCGTATTGATGGTGAGGGGCTGCCGGGTGAAGCTGCGCAAAATGGCTATTTCCTAATATTAGAGATATTTATAAGGCCAATTTTAACTGTGGCAGGTTTAGTCGCTGCAGTGATTATATTCTCAACGCAGGTGCGTATTTTGAATTTAATTTGGGATTTGGTTACCGTTAATGCTTCTGGTTATACGACAGAAGGGGATAATATATTGGCAATGGGAACTGCACAGGATGTACGTTTCCAGCGTGGAATTGTTGATCAGTTCTTCTTTACGGTTATTTACACAATTATTTGTTATATGCTTGCGCTGGCTTCGTTTAAATTAATTGATAGAATTCCTGATAATATATTGCGTTGGATTGGTTCTAGTGCATCTGCATTTAGTGACATTAATCAAGAAAATGTGGATTCATTAAGTAGTTATGCATCTAGAGGGGGTATGGTTCTAGGTAATCAGGCTGCTGGAGCAATGAAATCTGCTGGTTCAGGGTTAGGTTCTGCTATTGGGTCAGAGGCTAAAAAGATTTAGCGGTATAGCGCAATGAGATAACAACCTAAGGAACCGATGTGTTTTTAAGGTGAAAGAAAGAAAAGAGGGTAAATGTTTGGTTTATTAATGCCAAAAGGTGTATTTCGTTACAGTATCATGCCTGAAATAGGCTCAAGGATACACGGCCTGTTTATGGGTGGATTTAATTATGTGCCTTTCTTTATCGCAGTTCTTTATCAAATGGTGGGTCTTTTACCAAAGAACCACCCATATTTAAAGTCGTCAAATCTAGGTCTATATGGTGTTCGCCATGTTGTATCAGAGGCGGCAAATAACATAACATTTAGCCTTAAAAACATAGATCAGATACTTATATTTATAGCTGTTTTGGTAGGGATTGTTATATTTTTGGTGCAAATATTATCTTTTGGAGCAATGGTGTTTTTCTCTCCAGCCATGGCTATGCCGACTACTTGGTCGGGTTTCTTTGTAGTTCCTGCTGCATATAGACCGCATGACCTATCTTTTATGATGTTGGATATGGTTTTTGGAGTGCCTTTCCCTGGTGGTGGGGCAATGGGTTTCTTTGAGTCATGTGTTGGCTCTGTTGTGATTTGCCAGGATAATTTTGGTAATGTTCAGGATATTGATTTAAGTACGACTTCGGTTGATCCTGCTTTAACTGCGCAATTTGGCCCTTTAGCTACAGGGGCATCTACATTTTTCCCTTTCCCTTATCATTTAGGTATTCACAGGCTGTTTTCTATATATAGTAACGGTTTGTTGGTTATTGCTGTTTTTATTACATCTTACTTTATTGCTACTATTTTGGCGGAGACTGCGCAAACTGGTACTCCATTTGGTAAGAGATTTAATAAAACATGGGCTCCAGTTCGTATAGTTGTAGCGTTTGGGCTTTTGATGCCTCTAACTACAGGGCTTAATT
>DAOWDF010000096.1 GCA_030639165.1 Alphaproteobacteria bacterium | reverse complement strand
GACGACAATGCTTAACTGTTTAACCCGATATATTGAGGCTGGTGAGCGTATAGTAACATGTGAAGATGCCTGTGAGCTACAATTACAGCAGCCGCATGTTGTACGTCTTGAGACGCGTCCTCCTAATCTTGAGGGCGTTGGAGAGATTACAATGCGTGATCTTGTTAAAAACTGTCTTCGTATGCGTCCTGAGCGTATTATTGTTGGTGAGGTACGGGGGCCTGAGGCGTTTGACTTATTGCAGGCAATGAATACTGGCCATGATGGTTCTATGGGTACAGTCCATGCTAACAACCCACGTGAGGCTGTGTCTCGTATGGAGAATATGATTGCTATGGGCGGTTTAAACCTACCTACTATTGCTGTACGTGAGCAAATAGCTGGCGCAGTGCAGGTTATCATTCAGGTGCAGCGTTTGCGTGACGGATCACGTAAGACTACTCATATTACTGAAGTTACAGGTATGGAGGGTGATGTTGTTACTATGCAGGATCTGTTTACTCTTGATATCTTGGGCGAAGATGAAAATGGCAAGTTGATTACTAAGCAGAAATCATCTGGTTTGCGCCCTAAATTCTTTGATAATGCGCGTCAATATGGTGTTGCTGATATGGTTATGGATGCGATGGAGGAAGCTTATGGTTAAAAATGGCTATAAACACTATTTCGGGTTAGTTTCTCTTGCTGTTAATAGTGTTGATTTTCAGGAGGTTAGGTTATGACAGTTGCTCAGGTAGTTCTTATTTCTCTAATTGTTTGCCTTGTTATTGGTATGGTTGTTTTTGTTTTGGTTAGCGGGATGTTTAGCCAAAAGAAGAAGAATCTAGATATTATTCGTGGCGATAATGATATTGGCTCTGGCTCTGATGTAGATGAGAAGGATCTTCAAAACAAGCGTCGTGCTGAGATATCCAAAAAGCTTAAATCTGCTAGTGCGGAGGATAATAGTGATGACAGCAAGGTTAGTATTGAGGCAAAGCTATTGCAAGCTGGATCATCAATGACACCAAGCATATTTTGGGGGCTATCTGCTGTTTCTTGTGCCGTGTCTTTGATTGCTGCTATGTTTATGCCTGTTTCTCCTGTGGTGATGGTCTTGATTGGAATAACTGGTTTTATGGGGATTCCTAAGTTTATTCTTAGTAAGGCTATCAAGCACCGTCAAAAAAAGTTTTTGGAAGATTTTGCGGATGCTCTTGACGCCGTTGTACGTCTTTTGCAGGCCGGTATGCCAGTTGCTGAAGCTGTGTCTATGATTAGTAAGGAATTTGAAGGCCCTGTTGGCGAAGAAATGTCAGTAATCTATGATAAGCAAAAAATAGGAATTCCATTGCATGAGGCGGCTCTTGAGGGGGTTAAGCGCATGCCATTGCCAGAGATGAAAATGTTTGCTGCTGGTTTAGCTATTCAGGCGCAGACTGGATCTAGCTTGTCGGAAGTACTGGTTAATTTATCTAATGTTATCAGATCGCGTTTTCGTTTAAAACGTAAAGTTATGGCGCTATCTTCGGAAGCTATATCTTCTGCTGCTATTATTGGGTCATTACCGCCTTGTGTTGGTATAGCTCTTTCGTTCACTAATCCTGAATATTTGGAGCCGCTTTTTACCACGTCTACAGGTAAAAATATGATATTGTTTGGTGTATGCTGGATGGCGTCAGGAATTATGGTTATGAAGAAGATGATTAACTTTAAAATTTAAAATCATATATTCGAGATATGAAAGGATTAGGTTATGAGTAATGAAATGATTATTACAATATTTGCAGCGCTTGCAGCGGGCCTTTCTTTTGCAGCCTTTGCGTTTCCATTTTTACAAAAGTCAGATAAAAAAGCAAAGACTAGGTCTATTATTGAGAAACGCCGTAAGGATCTTTACAAAAAGTCACGAGAGGGCAATCGTGTAATTATCAAGGAAGATAATATATCTGCTAGTGAGAATATGGCACTGTTCTATCAGTTCCAGAAGTTGGCTGGATCCATGGGGGAGCAGGCTCGCTCTAAGATGCTTATGGCAGGTATTCGTAACCCTAAGGCGCATATAAAATTTATTATTTCACGCGTGGCTTTGCCAATTGTATTTAGTGTTTTATGCTATTTATATTTGTCCATGATACCGGATGATAAGCAATATTCTGAAATTATGCAGCTTGCGATATTCTTCGGTGTTGCTTTATTTGGCTTTAAGCTGCCTGATATATTAGTTAAAAATATTATAATTAAGCGTCAGGAAGATATAAATTTTGCCTTCCCAGATGCGTTAGATATGATGTTAATTTGTGTGCAAGGTGGTATTGGCTTGGAGCAAACTGTGCAGCGTGTATCAGAGGAAATTTCTGAGCAATCAATTATTTTATCAGAGGAGCTTGGGATCTTGTGTGCTGAAATGGCAATGTTGAATGACCGTAGAAAGGCTTTGCAGGATTTTGCTCGTCGCGTTGGTAGTGGAGCAGGTAAGAGCTTTGCAACATCCCTTATTCAGGCAGAGCAATATGGTACATCTATATCACAGGCTATGCGGGTTATGTCGGATGAGCTGCGTGAGATGCGTATGGCTAAGGCAGAGCAAAAAGCTGCTTCCCTTCCACCTAAGCTGACTGTACCGATGATTGTATTCTTTTTGCCGGTGCTGTTTATAATTATCCTTGGGCCAGCATATATTACAGTTATGGCGACCACTGGTGGTTAGATAGCTGTATGCTTTAGGGGGGGGGTGAGGTTGCTGTATCCAGCAGAAGATAGCTTGTTGTCATAAGCATTAGCTGCGTTGTACATGATTTTTGACTTCTCTCTTTCTTTGTCCTTTTGTTTCCATTCTGCGTATAAGACCTTATCAGGGTCGTTATCTTCTAGCAGAACATTTTCCCGACATGTTTTAAGAAAATGAGTAAAATTATCTTGCCTTACACTGCGATTATCAAAATTATATGCTTCTATCGCTAAATGTTTAAGGGGGCCAAAGGTATTGTCTTGAATTGGTGCTCCTTTAGCACTGTGCCCAAAAATACTTTTAAGCCCTAGTTTTGCATGTTTTACTGCTCCACGGTCTAAGACAAGATTATGCAATTTATCTTTAGATTTATTAGAATTTCTAATGATACCCATATTGCTTGTAACGCGTTCCTCAATTGGCCATGAGAGGCCTTCCTTACTTAGGGAGCAAGCTAAAAAGACCTTTGTGAGCGGTGCATATTTACAGCCAACAATAATGCTGGGTAATATTTCAAAGCTAGCATTTGATGAGATAGGTATTTCTAACAGTGGGTTTAAGAAGTAGTCTGAGTTAATTCCGTTTACACGATCTCCTACCCTAATAACTAAACCATACCTATTTAGCGGGATGTGTACCGATTCTTTGCCTGATAGATATTCATAGCTTTTTGGTAGGAGGAAGCCGATATCACATAAGATATCCTCTGAACGACATGCTGCTTCGTGGCCGTACCTATTATTGATATCAACTAAATAATGTTCTTCCATTAGTAAGCTACTAGCAGGATCGTATGCATTATGCAAACTATTTTGGGTAGCGTAGTGGTAAAAGTGGTGATTAACGCTCGTTAAGGGTGCGGATGATGCGCAGGTTGCGTTCTATCTCTATACGATCTGGGGATAGGGCTTTTGCCTGCTCTAAAATCTCGATAGCTTCGTCAACAAAGCCTTGTGTAGCAAGATTAAGGGCGAGGTTATTCATTATAGTTGTTGGGTCGCCTTGCCAGTTCTCAAGACCTTTACGGAAGGCGCGCTCTGCTTCTACATGCATTTCTTTAGCATCAAGCGCTATACCTAAATTTTGATATGCTTGATAGTCTTTAGGGTCTTGCAAAACAGCAGCCTTTGCGTAATTTTCCGCAGAATTGTAGTTGCTGAGCCCTAGTTCAATCATGGACATTTCTGTTTTAACACCAGAATAGGGCTCATCTGATTTTGTGAATGGCATTAGTATCAGTGATGCGCTTTTTAGGTTGCCTGCTTGACGTAAGCCTTTAGCGTATGCAAGAGCATTTGCAGGTTTATTACTATTGCGGTGATATTTGTTTTTTAATGCAACTAGCGAAGCAGTAGTTGCTCCGCTCTTGATTGCGGCTTGATCTTTTGCGGCTGCGACGCGGTTTGCAAAGCTGTTTGTTCCATTTGTTGTTGAACTTCCCGTTGTTTGACACGCAGCCAATTGGCTGGCAGCTATCGCCAAGACCATATAATGTGTAATTTTTTTCATGTTATTT
>DAOWDF010000186.1 GCA_030639165.1 Alphaproteobacteria bacterium | reverse complement strand
TTTGTTCATTTCAAGTTTTTTTAGATTCATTGAAGGATCGAATAGCTTGCTGGTTTTTTTGGACTCTATTTCTTCTTCGCTTAGCTCTTTTTTGCCTTCTAAAATAGCAACTTCGTCAATTATTTTTTGCATTGCTTTTTCATCATGCATTGCATTGGCGTTTAGTTCTGTCTCGCGAGCTACCATGTAATATATAGAATCTTCTGATAATTCCTGATTAGTCCCGTGCTCTCTTATATGGTAAGCCATGGCAGAATCCATTGTAATAATGGATTTATCAGGTTGATTACGTTTGCGCATATGCTCTTCTGTAAGTTTTACGATAAGCAGTAGTAATTCGTTTGAGACTGTAATTTTGTGATGTTTCTCATATCCTCCGCGCAAGGCTTTCATGATATTATATGTTTCTGGCACAGTAGGTGGGCGTAGAAATATTTTTTGAAAACGTCGATCTAAGGCTGGGTCAGTGGCAACATACATGCGAAATTCATCTAGGGTTGTTGCGCCTAAAACCATTAGATCACCTGCGGTAAGGTAGGGTTTCATTGTGTCAGATAGTCCTTTGTAGGAACTGGCCGCACAATTTGGCATAATTTGGTGAATTTCATCGATGAATAGTATTATACGTGGATTATCAGGATTGTGATAACGTTCGGCCACGCCCTTACATAGGGGCAAGAAGCGTTCTTGGAATTCTGCTACTGAGGATGTCCCTGATGCCATGCGTGCAAGTTCGATTTCTATTACACGCGCACTTTTTAAAAAATCTGGGACATTACCAGATACAATTTTTTGTGCTAAACCTACAACTGTGGCAGTTTTACCAACACCCGCAGGGGCAAGGAAACAAGCGTTTTTACGACCTTTTTGTAGTAGTATTAGGATACAGTCATCTATTTCTTTATCGCGGCCAGTGATTGGGTCATAACGATCTTTACGCACATTAGCAGTGAAGTCTGTGCAATAGTTTTTGATAATATCTTCTAATTGTTCATCAGGTATAAGATAATCCCATTTTTCAGTCATGATTTAGTCTTCCTAATTTATTTCCCTACGCCGTTATTTCGTCACTACCGTATTCTTATACGCCTACGTTCCTCATGCCTTGTAGGATAATAAATTGGCACGACTAAATTAAGTGCATATTGTAAGTTTTTTACTAACTACATCTTAGTGTGAGAACGTTAAGCAGACATTAATATTATAGCATTTTTAAGCTACAAAATCTTTACTTGAATATCCTTGAGCGTAGAGGGCTGTGGTTAGGTCTCCATATAATATGCAGTTGCTAATATCATTCTTAACCGCTTCTTTAGGGTGGTATCCAATACCAAGCCCCGCTGTTTTAAGCATAGGAATGTCATTTGCTCCATCGCCAATGGCTAGGCTTTCTTCTGCTTTTAAACTGTTATCATTAATATAGCTTTGTAGAAATTCTACTTTAGAAAATTTGTCTAGAATAGGTGGGGTTACTTGGCCAGTAAGTTTATCGTCTTTTATTTCCAAGGCATTGCCGTGGTTATAGTTAAAGCCACATTGCTGTGCGATTGCATTTGTGAAGAATGTAAAGCCGCCAGATACTAATGCGCAAGTAGCTCCATTTGCGCTCATAGTTTTGACAAATGTTTCCGCGCCTTTACTTATTATTGTTTGTTCTAGGGTTTTTGTTAGGGCCTCTATGTTTAGTCCTTTAAGTAATTCCACGCGCATTCTTAAGGCATCGTGAAAATCTATCTGGCCTTCCATTGCTTTTGTGGTTATTTCTGAGATTTGATCTTTGATACCTGCGTGTTCGGCGAGTTCATCCAGAGTTTCAGATTCTGTGATGGTGCTGTCCATATCGGCGAGTAATAATTTTTTGCGGCGTTTTTCGCTGCTAGTTATAAAGAAATCAATATGTTCTTTTTCAAGGGTTTCTCGTAAGTGTGCAATAAGTGCTGATTGAGCATTGTTAGATATAACGCTTTCTGCGGCTTTATTTTTATCTAGCCATGAGGTCTTGCCGATAAATTTTATGTTATAGTGCTCAATTATCTTACTTATATTTTTGAAATGTTTTTCAGTTAAGGGCGCGCTTTTGGTTGATGAAACTAATGTTAGGATATAACTCATTTTGAAATTTCACCTGCTGATTTTTTATGTTATTAAAAGAAAAATAATTATACCCTTAGGTTACGTTAAGATTCCAGTCGTTTCAATTCATTTTTGCACTAGGCATAGGGAGCAAAGGCGTATAATAATACGTCTGTGACAAAAAAACTATGTGCAAAATTAAAGTGGGAAGACTTAAAAATGCAAAAGCCAGCAATCAAACCTAAAAACCCAAATTTTTCTTCTGGTCCTTGTTCAAAACGTCCAGGCTGGAGTCTGGATTGTTTGTCAGAGGCGATGCTTGGGCGCTCTCACAGAGCTGCGCCGCTTAAAGCTAAGCTAAAGGAAGTTATTGAGCTGCACCGTGAGTTGCTTGGTATTCCGTCAGATTATAAAATTGGAATAGTTCCAGCGTCTGATACGGGCGCGTTTGAAATGGCGATGTGGTCTATGCTTGGTGAGCGCGGAGTTGATGTTTTTGCATGGGAAGCTTTTTCTGGTGATTGGCTGAAAGATATTACATCTCAGCTTAAGATTAAAGATGTTAGTGAGTTTAAGGCAGAATATGGAGAGCTTCCTGATTTGTCTGTGGTTGACCCGACGCGTGATAGCGTTTTTGTATGGAATGGTACAACTAGCGGTGTGCGCGTGCCTAATGGTGATTGGATATCTGCAGATCGTGAGGGTTTAACATTTTGCGATGCTACTTCTGCTGTATTTGCTTATGATATGCCGTGGGATAAACTGGATGTTACTACTTGGTCATGGCAGAAAGTTCTGGGCGGCGAAGCTGCGCATGGCATGATCGTATTATCTCCGCGCGCGGTTGAGCGTTTGGAGAGCTATGTTCCTGATCGCCCATTGCCCAAGGTTTTCCGTATGACTAAAGGTTCTGGTGATAATGTTAAGCTTAATAATGGAATTTTTGAAGGCGCAACGATTAATACACCATCAATGCTGGCGGTTGAAGATTGTCTAGACGCTCTTAAGTGGGTGGAGCATATTGGAGGCTCTAAAGCTAGTGCGCGTCGTGCAGAAATTAATTTTGCTGCAATAGAGGCTTGGGTTAATAAAACGGATTGGGTTGATTTCTTGGCTGTTGCCTCTGAAACTAGATCAATTACTTCTGTATGCTTGAAAATTACAGATGCATGGTTTAATGATTTGGATGCAGAAGAGCAATCTTCGTTTATCAAGATCATGACTAAGATGCTTGATAAAGAGGGCGCAGCTTATGACATAGCAGGCTATCGTGATGCCCCTGCGGGATTGCGCATTTGGTGCGGTACGACTATTTCCGTGACTGATCTTGAGGAATTAACTCCTTGGCTTGATTGGTCTTTTGCTACGGCGAAGGCCGCTATGCAGAAATAAATGTAGTCTCCTGTATCTATTACCTTTGCAGTATTTCTTCATTTACAGTGTCGTGTCATCTATGATGACTAGCTTACGTATTACTGAAAATAAACCTATTTGGCTATGTCGTGAGGTAATTGAAATAGTTGTTAATTACCCTTTGACATCGCTATGCGACTCCCTTAACTCTTAACGTCTGTTTTCCTGAACAAGACAAAAATAGGAGTTATATATGTCTAAGGTACTAATCAGCGATAAGCTGGATCCACTTGCTGTGGAGATTTTCGAAAAAAACGGTATTGAGGTTGATTTTAAACCTGGTCTTTCTGTTGAAGAACAACTCAAAATTATTGATCAATATGACGGGCTGGCTATTCGCTCCTCAACGGTTGTTACCCCAGAGATGGT
>DAOWDF010000221.1 GCA_030639165.1 Alphaproteobacteria bacterium | reverse complement strand
ATTTTACCGCGCAATGGCAGGATAGCTTGGGTTTTACGATTTCGCCCTTGCTTGGCTGATCCGCCCGCACTATCTCCCTCAACGATAAATAGCTCGGTATCATTAGCATCTGCGCGGCTACAATCTGCGAGCTTACCTGGTAATCTTAATCGTTTAGTTGCACTTTTACGTGCCATAGCGCGATCACTTTTACGGCGCAATCGCTCATCTGCTTTTTCTATTATTGCATTAAGCAATGTAGTGCTTGAGGTTGGATCTTTGGATAGCCACAAGTCAAAGTAATCTTTGATTGCGCTATCAACTAATTTGGTAACGTTAGTATTAACCAGTTTTTCCTTAGTCTGCCCCTGAAATTGTGGATCAGATATGAATACTGAAAGCAATATAGCGGCGCCTGACATAATATCGTCTGCAGTAATTATCGAAGTTTTCTTTTGCCCAACCATATCTCCATATCCACGAAGACCTTTGGATAGTGCCGTGCGCAAGCCTGCTTCATGTGTCCCGCCAAGCGGAGTAGGGACGGTGTTACAATATGAATGTATAAAGCCTTCGCCATCTTCTGGCCAGCTAATCGCTAGCTCAACTCGCCCTGCATTATCGGGCAGTTTAATGTTGCCGTGAAATGCAGAGTTATTGATGGTATTCTTATTTTTTAATGATGTTTCAAGGAAATCCAATAAGCCATTAGGGAATTTAAACACAGCTTCAGGTGTTACGGAGCTGTCTGGTTTTATAAGCTCAGGGTCGCATTTCCATCTAATCTCTACGCCAGAATAAAGATAGGCCTTTGAGCGCAGCATCTGGAACAACCATGAAGGTTTAAATCCGATTTTATCGCCAAATATTTCAGGGTCAGGGTGGAAGCAAACTGTAGTTCCGCGCCTGTTATGTATAGCCCCTAAATTCTCAAGTTTTGAAGTCGGCAGCCCTTTTGAGAAACTTTGTTTATATAGTATTTTATCGCGTGCAACTTCAATCCACATAACATCTGAGAGTGCATTAACTACGGATATACCAACGCCATGTAGTCCACCAGAAGTCTGATAGGATTTATTGCTGAATTTACCGCCAGAATGCAGCGTTGTTAAAATAACCTCTAATGCGGATTTATTAGGGAACTTAGGGTGGTTATCTACTGGAATACCGCGCCCATTGTCTCTAATAGTAATTATATTGCCTTTGTCCAAAGAGAACTCTATCCAATCGGCGTGGCCAGCAACGGCTTCATCCATAGAGTTATCAAGGATTTCTCCGACTAAATGATGGTAGGAACGTTCATCCGTTCCGCCAATATACATTCCTGGGCGTTTTCTAACTGGTTCAAGTCCTTCAAGAACTTCAATATCTGAGGCTGTATAATTTGACATTTAACGATGCTAGTCCTTGTATATGCTTGGTTAGCGCTTAATTTTAATAAAACGAAACAATAATCTTTGAAACTAGCCTTATGCAAGATTTGAATCAATGAATATTTTATTATGGGCGCAATGAACTGTTTATGATATCATCATAGATACATGATTTTAGAGGGTTTTATTAGTTCATTATGTTTAAAAAAGCAATATTTTTATCTTTACTATTAGCTGGTTTTCTTGGCCTAACTGTATCAATTCCGCTAGATGCTTATGCCTATACTGAAAAGGAGGATATCTTTACTCGCTTTAAGAAGCCATTGCCAGAAATTCCGTTGCTTAGTGAAGATGATTTTTACAAAGCAACCATGGCTATTAATAAGAAACCATATAGCCAGAAAGTTTTGGAATATGGCATTAGGTTACCAAAAAATTGGACTGAAAGGGAAGATAAGAGTTCTAGTAATTTCAGCTTAAGTAAGAAGTTGTTTTTAGAACTTAATGTTTATTACGGTAAGCCTACTATAGCGGGTAGAAGCAGAGTTGAGGTTCAGGCACTTGATTTAGATAGTAACCTGACTGCAGAGCAATGGTATTTAAGGTATATATTAGAGGGTGGATATACGCTCGAAAGTTTTGTTGCCCATAGTGATAATAAAGTTGAATCCTTAATGGTTACTATGGAGAAGGATTACTCCTTCTATGTTAGGACTTTGGTTATGTTTAATGGCGATAAAGCTATTATGGTCAAGTATTTTGTTCCCATACATTATATACAGGAGCAGGCCGCCATGCAGGCTCAGGTGCTTCAATCATTTACATTAAAAAATACAGTTGAGAGAACTGATATAGAGACAAAATCTTACCGTTTTCTTGATGTCGCAGAATTGCGCTACCCTGAGTCTTGGAAAGTTTACTCAAAGCCACTTAGGTCAGTTGATCGGATTGATATTACGATAGTTAATGTTAATGAAATTGCAGGCCAATTTGCAGAATCTAGTACATCTATTACTAATGGAAAATTGGAGGTTAAGCTTGTTGCTGCGGCCGTTCAGGATTCTCTTATTAATGAAATTAAAGTTTATAAGCAAAAAGTAGAATCTAGCGGTATTCTCATTGGAGATAAAATAAGCGCAGGCGGGGATATATCTTATAATAATAGAATGAATTTCGCCATTACAGAGGTCTATTTGGGTATAGATAGTACAAATAGCTTAAGTGAATATGAGTATTGGTTTACGGTCATGGTTGGTGGTAATTATTATTATTTTTTAAACCTGCTAACGCCATCACGTAATGAGAATTTTGCTGTATGGGCTGATAATACACAGAGCTATAAGAATATAGTTGAGAGCTTCCGTCTTATGTCTGGGGCATTCATGGAACGTGATTATTAGATCATTTTTCTTGACCGAACCCTGCAATTTATGTAAAAAGCGATTAAGTATAAAAACAACATAAATTATAAGGTGGTAAATATGGTTGATACTAATGTGGATGTAAGTGATTTTGATAGTGCAGCAGTTAACGTGCGGCCTTTGGTTATCGTTTCAGATAGCAATAAAGATAACATAGAAAAAATATTAAACACTCTTCAGAGTGGTGGCGTTGATGAGCGTGATATAATCACTGTTGATGGTGATGTTCAAAATGTAGTTAACGTTTGGCATGCCCATGAGGGGCAAGTTAGTATAATTATTGCAGACAAAGCTATACCGATTGATTCTAGTGATGTAAATGCTCCGTTTATTATACTTTATGATGACAGGGCCTTGGATTCTGATATTAGTAGAAAAATTAAAAAGCGGGCAATTAAACCAGTAGCGATAGGTAGTTTGGGGCAGTCTTTGGCGGAAATAAGAGGGACTTTGGGTATCGTCCCTGATACTCTTGCTGTTGAGAGACCTAACGAGGGGGCTGATTATGGTGATGCTGTAGTAAATTTATCATCTGATAGGCTTGATAATAGTATAAGTTAGATCTTATTATTAAGAACTTACTTGACGTTGATCTATAAAATAATATAGACAATATATCTGAATTGTGGCGGTCGTAGCTCAGCTGGTAGAGCCCTCGGTTGTGGTCCGAGTGGTCGCGGGTTCAAACCCCGTCGATCGCCCCATTTCATT
>DAOWDF010000131.1 GCA_030639165.1 Alphaproteobacteria bacterium | reverse complement strand
CTATTCTTGAAGGAGTGCGAATGGAGATTTAACAACCCTAACCCAAAGGCACAATTAAAAGAACTTAAACAGTGGGTTAAACAACATATGGGTTAATTAACTGGTACAGCCCCAAAAATAATATAGCACCCTTATCGTCATACCCGTCCCCGTACGGGTATCTGGAATAAATAGGGTGGCAAGCTTAGCTTGCCTCATACAGAGACCCCCGCCGTATGAACAAAGCTATGCTTTGTCGCGGGGGTGACGAGGTGGGGTTTATGTTTTCAAGTACCGTAAATATTCATCAGCCAGCCTATAAGCAATACTTGGGGTACGGTGAGAAGAGGTAGTGCAAACGCCATTTTCCATGATTTTGTGAATTCGCGGACAACCATGATTTCGGTATAGTCGGTAGCTACTCCCGCCATTAGGAAAGTGAAGCTGTTTCCTGGAGCTTTTGCGTTTGTAAAAATTTCACCTGCAATTGGCGCAGATCCCTCAGAACATATTTCAACAATAGTTGCGATTACCAATGTAATGAAAAGTCCTGCGACTGTTGGCCCTAGCCATTCAGCGAATATTTCTACTGGAACAAAGGCGCGCAAAGATGCCGCTATTATTGTACCAAATAACAACCATTTAATGATCATTTGCCCGTCTTTTATACCAACTTTTAATACATCCAGCGCGCCAAGCCAGGATGGTTTTATGGTTTTTGCGAATGATTTGGCTTCCGCCCAAAATTTGAAATCCTCATGAAGCTCTTGCGCGTGTGGGTTATCTGGTAGAGCTCCACTGCGGACTAAGGCTTGTAAAATCATGCCAGTAATAATAGCGACAACCATTGATGCCAATATATAAAGCATCGTCCATTTAAAGCCGATCAGTGCTATTAGAATAAATGTTAGTGAAAATGAGTTCCATGGGCTGGCGATCATAAATGCTATAACTTGCGGCAGGCTTACACCGCGTTCATAAAGTTTTGCGGCAACTAATAATATCCCGTGTGAGCATAAATCTAGCAACACTCCGCCGAATACTGCTTGTAATAGTCCAGAGAAGCTATCGCTGCGCCCCATAATGGCAGAGAAAAAATGGCGCGGCACTTTATGCATTAGGCCTGTTACGATAATGCCTAGGGCGACACCCCACCACATTAACAGCAATATATCTATGCTGGCATTTGTGAAGCTGCTTAAGGGGGAAAAGGACTTGTTCATAAAACCCAATATGGAGTTTATCAGGATAGCTCCACCAAGCACGAAGCAGCTGGCCATCATTATCCAGTCTTTTTTCTTCTTTTTATTAGCTTTACTGCAACATTGCCTAGTTACTTCTTGCTCTTGATTTTTGTGATTCATGGTATATTACCTCACTCTAAAAGCTTCGTGTAATAGTGTAATCAGTTATATCACATAACAGGCTTTTAATCTCGCTATCAGGTAGAATATCTAGGTTTTGTGTAGACTTTAGAGCGTAATCTTTGGCAAGATCAATTGTTTTTTCAAGGGCGTTGTGGCGGGCAATAAGCTCCATTGCTTTGCCGAAATCTGTATCAGTTTGATCTTTATAGCCAAGCGTACGTTGCCAGAATTCACGTTCATCATCGCTAGCATTCTCGAGGGCGAATATAGTGGGGGCGGTCATCTTGCCCTCCCTAAAGTCATCGCCGATCTCTTTTCCCAGCTTTTCTTGATCGGCTGAGTAATCAAGCGCATCATCAATGATCTGGAATGCAGTGCCGAGCAGCATGCCATAATCTCGCATTGCTGTAATTGTTGCGTTATCTTGATCGGATATAACCGCACCAACCTCGCATGAAGCAGCGAATAGGGCAGCGGTTTTCCCTTCTATGACCTCTAGATATGCAGGCATATTTGTTGAAATATCATTGGTGGTGGATAGCTGCAGCACTTCACCTTGCGCGATAATTGCGGAGGCATTTGAGAGTATTTTTAATAGTTCCAATGAGCCACTTTCCACCATCATCTGGAATGATTTGGAAAACAGGAAATCGCCTACTAATACGCTGGCTTGATTTCCGAAAACAAGGTTGGCTGTTTTTTTGCCACGTCGTTCATCACTTTTATCTACCACATCATCATGCAGCAAGGTTGCGCTATGTATGAACTCTACGGCGGCAGCTAGATAGTATGATTTGCTCATATCGCCATCAAACATAGCGGTAGAGGCTAGCGTTAGAAGAGGGCGGATGCGCTTGCCACCAGCGGAGATTAAATATTCCGCGAGTTTAGGGATTAGCGGCACATCTGATTGCATATAGCTCACAATCAGCTTGTCTACTGACCTCATGTCAGAGTTTAGTGTATTGGCTAGCTGTTCTAATGGATTATCTTGCATGTTAGGTATTAATCAGTTTTTAGCTGCCTAGTCAATGCTTCCGAAGGAGCGTGAATTCATTTTACCTTTGCTTTCTTGGGCATTTTTATAATCATCTATAATAGCAGTTAAGCCACCGTGTTTTTTATCTGGGGTTGCATTCCCTTTTGAAGCTTTTTCTGTCGTAGTGTTTTCTTCATTCGCGGTGGTTTCTTTTGCCTTCGTTCCTGCAGCTAGCTCCTTGTATTTTTCCCACATATCTTCTTCGGGGGAAGTTTCCTCTTCCGTAGCTGTTTTGCCTTCTGATTTTGTAACTTCCTCTGGCTTTGGGTCTGGAGTATCCCAATGCATGTTTTTCATTTTCTTGCCAGCATCAGAATTAGATTTATTGCTGCTGTTAAAAAGTTGATCGCCAGCGATTACTTGAATTGGTGTGAATAAAATAAGACAGTAAGTTGCACAAATTAATAAATTTGAATAAAAGGGTTTCGATAGTTTTATCATTGAGTTACTCTACCTTTTTAAAACGTGGATATAATATTAGAAAAATATTAGGACATTATGCAGGATTCGTCACTCACTATTAAAGAATTAAACCTAAATGATACCGCAAGTTTCTGGGCGATGCTTGATAATTTCAAGTTTTATGTTGATAGGGATTATTATGAAGGCTGTATTGAGCGTCATAAAGAGGGTAATCTTATAATTGTTACCGCATCCAAAGATGATGCGTTTGTTGGGTTTTGCCTGTTGAATTGGCATCCTAAATATGGACTTTTCAAGAAATTTTCTATGCCAGAGACGCAAGATTTGAATGTGCTTGGTAAATATAGACGTAGTGGAGTGGGGCGCGCGCTAATTGAATATTGCGAAGAGACAGCGCGTAAAAAAGGCTATGAAGATATAGGGATTGGCGTTGGTTTAAACAGCTCTTACGGCGCGGCGCAGCGATTATATGTCCGCCTTGGCTATGTTCCTGATGGTAATGGTGTTTGTTATGATCGTAAGCAGGTGGCTGGAGGTGATTTAAGGCCTATTGATGATAATTTAAGTCTTATGATGACCAAGATTTTGTGAATTAGTAATCAATTTGTCATGGTGACATAAAAACTATGGGTTTTGTGGCTATTTATGTGATTAATCCTTCCTTTTT